>JAEDJV010000005.1 GCA_016296165.1 Oscillospiraceae bacterium
CCTTTGGGTTCCGTGTCAATAACGATGCGTTCCGTGAGAACTCTTGGTATTTCCGTAATGCATTGGTTCGAGCAAACTATAACGATTTGCAAAAAGGTATTCATTCCACCACAAAGTTTTTGGAATTGTTTTTCTCAAACCTTTTGCTCGGTACAAATTACGAATTAAAAAATCGCTATATGCACGTTGATTTTGTAGATGAAAACACCGCCCAAAGTATCAACTCTAAAGTTCCAAAGTATCAATTTGATACTTTAGACTGTTCTTTAGAAGAACTTGCAGTTTTGGAATTGGTTTCAAAGAACCCCACAATGAAACAGCAAGAGCTTGTAGAGACAACCGGAAAATCGATTGCAACCATCAAGCGAATTATGAAATCGCTGCAGGATAAAAACTATATCCGTCGTGAAAGCGGCAAACGCTACGGCAAATGGGAAGTTTTGGTTTAAGAGACAAGGATTTTAATCTTATTATATCAAAATATCCGGCATTATTATGTTTATCACAGCAAGTGAATTTTTCGCAAAATATCGGCCTCCAAATATTCCGTAAACTACAGAATACAGTTCTCATAAATATAAAAGCAATGGCAAACAACGAATTTACGTTGTTTGCCATTGTTTATCCTTTTATAGTAAAAGTTTTATCAGCTACCCTGTAAAGCAGCAATCTGTGCTTTCAGTCTGTTGATTTCAGCCATCTGGGCAATATTGATCTCACTGATTTTTTCATACTCTGCCTTTTGAACTTCAAGTATCTTCTGCTGTTCAGCTTTCTGTAACTCAAGTTCCCTCTGCTGCTCAGCAACTATTCTGTCCTTTTCAGCAATTATCCTGTCTTTCTCAGCATTTGATTCGTCATTTACCATACTCCCAATTGTAACATAAAGTGACATAATATATCAATAATTTTTTGGAAGTTTTTTCAGATTTGAGAAATGCTGATTTATAATTCGTGATTGAATCGTCTCCATTCCTGATTACTGGTAATGAAATAACCGCTATGCTACTAAACAGAATATCTTTTCTTTTATGTTATCTCATAACTAAATTACATTGTTCCTGAACAGTTAACATGAAGAAGTATATTGAATTATGAAACATTATGTGCTATAATAAAAAAATCAAAAAATTGAAACAGATACCAGTCTGAGATAACAGGAGGGTTATAAATGAACAGCTATATTCTAAAAGGTGACATATGCTATACTCCGTCAATAGACAAGCTGCTGACATATCCGGATTCGTATCTGATATGCGAAAGCGGCAGGACAAAAGGAATTTTTGAAAATATACCTGATGAATACAGTGAGTGTACAGTATATGACTACAGTGGAATGCTCATAATCCCCGGACTTGTCGATCTTCATATACATGCCCCCCAGTTTCCTTTTCGCGGTACTGGTATGGACTGTGAACTTACCGAATGGCTTAACAAATATACATTTCCATGTGAAGAAAAGTATAGAGACCCGGTATACGCAGAAAAAGCCTACTGTATATTTGCTGAGCATATTAAAAAAAGTGCTACAACACACGCAGTTATTTTATCAACTGTTCACAGGCATTCAACAGAACTGCTTATGGATCTTATGGAGGAAACCGGAATTGTAAGTTTTACAGGTAAGGTGAATATGGACCGGAACGCTCCGGATTCACTATGTGAAAAAAATACTGACGAAACTGTCAGCTGGCTGAAAAATATATCCGGAAAATACTCCCGCACCTATCCGATAATCACTCCCCGTTTTGCACCTTGCTGCTCATCCGGGTTTTTGAATGATATTTCCGGAATCCGAAGAAAATATTCTCTGCCTGTGCAGTCACATCTGTCAGAAAACACCAGAGAAGTAAAATGGGTAAACGAACTTTTTCCGGAATGTGAATTCTACGGAGATGTATATGAAAAGCATAACCTCTTTGGATATGACCGGAACACACAGAACGGATTCAGAACGGTTATGGCTCACTGTGTTTATTCTTCCGACAAAGAATTATCTCTGATAAAGAAAAATAACGTTTTTATTGCCCACTGCCCGTCATCAAACACAAACCTGCGTTCCGGCATAGCGCCGGTAAGAAAATATCTCGAGCTTGGATTAAAAACAGGACTTGGAAGTGATGTCGCAGCCGGACATACTGAATCTGTTCTCCACGCTGCATGTGAAGCGGTCCGGATGTCTAAACTTTACAATATTTATTGTGATACATCAGCTGCCCCTCTCACATTTACTGAAGCTTTTTATCTTGCAACCAAAGGCGGCGGCGAGTTCTTCAGTGAAGTAAATAACGGATTTCCTGCCGGAACGTTCGAACCGGGCGGAAATTTTAGTGCGGTTGTCATCAATGATACAGCAATTCCGTCCCCTGACGTATATACTCTGTCTCAGCGTCTTGAACGTGCCGCATATCTTTCAGCTGACGCACAATACATCATGGCGAAATTTGCAGAGGGTGTAAAAATTATCTGAAAACTAAATTAAACAAATAATCAAAAAGAAAGCTGGAAAAATCATGAATGGAAAATCTATGACAGAGGGAGCACCCTGGAAACACATAGTAAAATTTGCTCTCCCTGTTCTTTTGGGATCTCTTCTGCAGCAACTGTACAATACAGTTGACAGCATAATAGTAGGAAACTTTTCAAGTGAAGATGCCCTATCAGCTGTTGGAACAACAGGTACCATGGCTTTTTTCTTTCTTGCAATAGCCACCGGTTTTTCAGCCGGAAACGGTGTTGTTATCGCAAGACATTACGGTGCCGGCGATGATAAACTTGTAAGGAAAAATGCTTCAGCCGGTATTTTCTTTCTTATGGTACTTGGTCTGTTATCAACCGTACTCGGAATTACGCTGTCTTTCCCTGTTTTCAAATATCTTATAGCTGTAGACAATGACATACTGGGGCTGACAGTAAAATATTTTATGATATATTCAGTAGGACTTGTTTTTCAGTATGGCTACAATATTATAGCCTCTATACTCAGAGCAGTTGGTGATAGTTCAGCTACATTATATTTTCTGCTCATCTCATCAGTTATAAACATCATACTCGACCTGCTTTTTGTTGCAGTATTTAAATGGGGTGTTGTGGGTGCTGCACTTGCAACCGATATCGCACAGCTTGGTTCACTAGCAGCCGCATATATCTATATGTATAACAAATATTCCGTATTCAGATTTAAACTATCTGAATACAAGTGGGACAGCACAGCTGTAAAAAACACGATTCAGATAGGAATGCCAATTTCAATACAGCTGATTATAGTTTCCGTAGGACTTTCCTGCATACAGAGGGTTGTAAATGAATTCGGAAAAGTTATGACAGCATCATTTACCGTCGGACAGCGAATAGAGCAGTACATCAATCTGCCATGTATGTCCCTTCAGACTACACTAGCAACATACACCGGACAGAACATAGGTGCAAATAAACCTGACAGAGTAAAAAAAGGTGCAAAACAGGCTCTTGTTGTATCGCTGGTTTCCACAATCATAATCTCGTCACTTATCTGGATTTTTGCCGACAATATCGCCCATCTGTTTGGACTTAGTGAGGAGGCCCTTGTTTACTGCGTACCACATATCAGAACTGTTGCCCTGATAAACATAGTTCTCTCAAGTTACATCCCGCTATTCGGCGTATATCAGGGCATGGGACACAGCGGATTCCCGGCAATAGTTGCAACCTGCGCATTGACAATACGCGTATCACTAACATTTATTCTGAGACACAGTTCATTTTTAGGCAGCTCAATTATATGGTGGAACGGACTGTTCGGTTTCGGAATGGGATTTTTGATTACCTGGGCGTATTTTATAAGCGGTAAGTGGATGAAAAGAAAGATATGATAAATCGCAATAGCCCCTCACCAGTCAAATGTGCTGGTGAGGGGCTGATTTTTCGACTTTCTTTCATGCATTAGAAAATTTCTGCCACTAGATACTAAAAAAATACTGCACCCGGTTTACAGATGCAGTATATAAAATTACATTTTACTTTTTAAATTTCTTTACAGCTTCCTTTGTCTTTTCAGCAATATTTTCTCTGCTAAGACCAAATTCCTTAAGGAGATCAACTGCAGGACCGCTGTGGCCAAATTCGTCATTTACGCCGATTTTTATTACCGGAACCGGACATTCTTCAGCAACTGCTTCTGCAACTGCTGAACCAAGACCGCCAATAACACTGTGTTCTTCAGCTGTTATAATAAGACCCGTTTCCTTTGCTGCCTTGCAGATTATTTCTCTGTCAAGAGGCTTGATTGTGTGTATGTTAATTACTCTTGCACTAATTCCTTCTGATTCGAGCAGCTTTGCTGCTTCAACAGCCTCATTTACCATAAGACCTGTTGCTACGATTGTAACGTCTGAACCACTCTTTAATTCGATACCCTTACCAATTTCAAACTTATATGTTGCTTCATCGTTGAAAACAGGTGTAGCAAGTCTTCCAAAACGAAGATATACAGGACCGTCAAAAGCAGCAGCAGCCTTTACAGCAGCCTTTGCTTCCACGCCGTCAGCCGGATTGATGATAGTCATTCCCGGAATAGTTCTCATAAGAGCTATATCTTCATTACACTGATGTGTTGCACCATCTTCGCCAACTGATATACCTGCATGTGTAGCACCAATCTTAACATTGAGGTGAGGATAACCGATTGAGTTTCTAACTATTTCGAAAGCACGACCTGCAGCAAACATAGCAAAGCTGCTTGCAAACGGAATCTTTCCTGCTGCTGCGAGTCCGGCAGCAACACCCATCATATTTGCTTCAGCTATACCACAGTCAAAAAATCTTTCAGGATATGCCTTTTTAAACATTACTGTCTTTGTCGCTTCTGCAAGGTCAGCATCGAGAACAACGAGCTTGTCGCATTCTTCTGCAAGTTCCTTTAATGCTTCGCCGTAGCTTTCACGTGTAGCTTTCTTTATTACATCTGCCATAATAAATTACTCTCCTTCTCAATACTAAGCCTTAAGCTCTTCAAGGCGTGCGTTAAGCTCTGCCATAGCCTGATCATACTGTTCCTTGTTTGGTGCTGTTCCATGCCATGAACACTTGTCTTCCATGAATGAAACACCCTTGCCCTTTACACTCTTCTGAACTATTACAACAGGCTTTCCTGAAATCTTTTCAGCTTCATCAAAAGCCTTTTCTATTGAGTCAAAATCATGTGCGTCCATTGTTATTACATGCCAGCCAAATGCTGCAAACTTATCTGTAATAGGTTCAGGTGAGCATACTTCTGTAATCTTACCGTCAATCTGAAGTCCGTTGTTATCAACTATTGCTACAAGATTATCAAGCTGATAGTGTGCTGCAAACATAGCAGCTTCCCATACCTGACCTTCTTCGATTTCGCCGTCTCCGAGAATTGTATATACTTTGTAGTCGGCATTGTCAATCTTACCTGCAAGTGCCATTCCGCATGCTACTGAAATTCCCTGACCTAGTGAACCGCTGCTCATATCAACACCAGGGATGTGAATGCATGGATGTCCCTGAAGAAGTGCACCAATGTGTCTTAAGGACTTAAGTTCCTCCTTAGGAAAATATCCTTTTTCAGCGAGTACAGAATAAAGTGCAGGTGCACAGTGACCCTTTGAAAGAATAAGTCTGTCTCTTTCCTTCATATCCGGATCAGCTGGATTTACATTCATTTTTACTGAATATAAATATGTAAGCAGATCTGAGATTGAAAGTGATCCGCCCGGATGACCGGATTTTGCATTAAAAGTACCTTCGATAACGCCCATTCTTACTTTTACAGCTGTCATTTCAAGCTGCTTTTTGATTGTAGAATCCATAAGAATACTCCTCCGTTAATTTATAAGTGTTTTATCTTATCAAGTACCGCGGTAAAGTACTCTGGAAGTTCACTGTCAAATTCAAGGTACTGACCTGTGACAGGATGAATAAATCCTATCTTCTTTGCATGCAGGCACTGTCCTTCAATTCCTTTTTGCTCCGTTCCATATACATCATCGCCAAATACAGGATGTCCAATATATTTCATATGAACACGAATCTGATGTGTTCGTCCTGTCTCAAGTCTGAGTCTGACATGAGCATGTTTTCCATATTGTTCAAGAACTTCATAGTGTGTAACTGCATTTTTGGAATTAAGCTCTGTTACGCACATTTTTTTTCTGTCAGTCTTATGTCTTCCTATCGGAGCATCTACTGTTCCTGTAGTTTCCTTAAGTCTGCCGCATACAACTGCTTCATACTCCCTTGTAAAAGAGTGTTCCTTTATCTGAAGTGCTAGACTGTTATGCGAAAAATCATTTTTGGCTACTATAAGAAGACCGCTTGTATTTTTGTCTATTCGGTGAACGATTCCCGGACGAATAACACCATTAATTGATGAAAGTCTTCCGCTGCAGTGATACAGCAATGCATTAACCAGAGTCCCGCTGTAATTTCCCGCTGCAGGATGAACCACCATTCCTTTTGGCTTGTTTACCACCAGCAGATCGTCATCCTCATAGACAATCTCAACAGGGATATTTTCCGGTTCAGCCGAAAGTTCAACCGGCTGTGGTATCTGATATTCAACTATATCACCGAATGAAACTTTGTAGTTTTTTGAAACTGCCTTTCCGTTTACAGTTACACATCCATCAGAAATCATTTTCTGGACAGCGTTCCTTGTAAGTTCTTCCGTTTTTTCAGAAATCCACTTATCTATCCGTTGTCCTGATTCAGAAGAACTGACAGTTTCTTTTATTATATCATTCTGCATTGGTTTTCTCCCCGGCAGGCTTTTTTCCGAAGAAAAACAGAATATAAATCAAAAGCAGTACAATACCAACCGTTACACATATATCTGCAAAGTTAAATATCGCAAATCTGAAAAGTCTAACTTCAATGTAGTCAACAACATAACCTATACGAATACGGTCAATCAGATTTCCTATCCCGCCGCTGATAACCAATACTGAAAATAACATTGCCATCTTGGATTCACGGTAATTTTTTATCATATATAAAGTAAATATGATAAGTGCCACAGATGCAAATCCGATAGTAAACCACTGCTGTCCACTCATAAAACTGAATGCAGCACCTGTATTTTCAGTATAAGTAAGATTTACTATCTCATTTCCTGCTATTTTAATAAATTCTCTGGAAGCACTTCCGGAAAGTTCGCTTACCGCCCAGAACTTAATTGCCTGATCAGCAGCAACAAGAAGTACTGTTATTATAAGCATACAAATAATCATTTGTTCACCTGTATATCCTTTTAGAAAAACAAGCCTGCCGATAAACATCAACGACAGACTTGTCCGTAAAAATTTACTTTACAACTGATGCACAGCGTGCACATAATGTTGGGTGCTCTGCATCTTTTCCAACTGTCTCGGAATATGTCCAGCATCTGTCACATTTTTCTCCGGTCGCCTTCTTAACTGTTACCGTTACAGAAGCAGCTTCGCCTTGTGCACCAAGTGTCTGTGCATCAAATTCACCACTGCCTTCCGCAAATGCCTTAACACCGGAAACGATAAATATTTCAGCAAGTTCTTCAACAAATCCGTTTATCTTGTTAAATAAATCTCCACAGTAAAGATCAACTTCAGCTTCAAGTGACTTACCAACTATTTTTTCATTACGCTTGATTTCAAGAGCCTTGTTTACTGACTGACGAAGATCATAGATCAGATTCCATTTTTCTTCAAAATCAGCTGAAACTTTAAGATTGCTCTTCTCTGGCATCTGATTGAGGAATATACTGTCCTTGTCATCTGAAGATGTATGTGGCATATATGACCAGATTTCTTCAGCTGTGAATGAGATAATAGGTGCTGCAAGTCTTGCTACGGCACTAAGTATGCGATACATAGCTGTCTGCGCTGCACGTCTCTTGACTGAATCTTCCTTTTCACAGTAAAGTCTGTCCTTGATGATATCAAGATAGAAATTTGACATATCTGTTACACAGAAGTTGTGAATAGCATGGAACGCAATATGGAAGTCAAAATTGTTATATCCCTCATGTACTTTATCGATAAGTGAATCGAGTCGTACAAGAGCCCACTTGTCAAGTTCTGTAAGCTGTTCATCTGAAACACAGTCTGTTTCAGGATCAAAGCCCTTTCCGTTTCCGAGATTTCCAAGAATGTATCTTGCAGTATTTCTTATTTTCTTGTAAGCTTCAGAGAGCTGTTTTATAATCGACTGTGATATTCTGATATCTGAATGATAGTCTGATGACGCAACCCAAAGTCTGAGGATATCTGCACCGTAAACATCTGTAATCTCGTTAGGAGCAATACCGTTTCCAAGTGACTTGTGCATTGTCTTTCCTTCACCGTCAACAACCCATCCATGAGTACATACTGCCTTATACGGAGCTGAGCCCTTATAAACAACTGATGTGAGAAGTGATGACTGGAACCATCCTCTGTACTGGTCAGCACCTTCAAGGTAAAGGTCAGCAGGCCATGAAAGACCATCGTGCTGTTCCATTACCGCTGTATGTGAAACACCACTGTCAAACCATACGTCCATTATGTCATATTCTTTTGTAAACTCTCCGCATCCGCATTCACACTTAACAGTTGAAGGAATGAATTCAGAAGCTTCTTTAGTCCACCAGGAATCAGCACCTTCAGCCTTAAACATATCTGAAATAGCCTTTATTGTTTCATCTGTAACAATAGGCTTTCCACAGTCCTTACAGTAAACAATCGGAATAGGAACACCCCATGTTCTCTGACGTGAGATACACCAGTCACTTCTGTCGCGTACCATTCCTTTTATTCTGTCTTCGCCCCAGCCTGGAATCCACTTAACGCTTTCAATTGCCTTCACAGCTTCATCTCTGAAACCGTTAACTGAGCAGAACCACTGTTCTGTTGCACGATATATAATCGGACTGTTACATCTCCAGCAATGAGGATACTGATGAACTATCTTCTGCATAGCCAGAAGTGCGCCTGTTTCCTCAAGTTTCTTTGCAATAGCCTTGTTTGCTGTGTCTGTATCCATGCCTTCGAATTCTCCGGCTTCTGCAGTCTGCTTACCCTTTGCATCAACACATACAAGGATACCGATATCATCGTAATTCTTACATACTTCAAAGTCTTCCACACCGTAACCAGGAGCTGTATGTACACAGCCTGTACCACTTTCAAGAGTTACATGATCACCAACGATAATCGGTGAAACTCTGTCATATAGCGGATGCTTTGTCTTCATATGTTCAAGTTCTGAACCTCTGAAGAGACCCTGTGTTTTATATTCAGTAATTCCTGCAGATTCCATTGTTGCTGCCACGAGTTCATTTGCCATTACATAGTACTCATCGCCAACCTGAACAAGAGTATAGTCATATTCAGGTCCCAGACATACTGCGAGATTACCAGGAATTGTCCATGTTGTTGTAGTCCAGATAACAAAGAATACTTTTGAAAGATCAAGACCAAGTCCTGTGAAAATACCCTTGTCATCAGTTACGTTAAATTTTACATAGATTGAATGGCACGGATCGTTTGAATATTCAATCTCTGCTTCAGCAAGTGCTGTATTACAGTCAGGGCACCAGTAAACCGGCTTAAGTCCCTTATACATGTATCCGTCCTTTGCCATCTTTCCGAATACTTCAACCTGACGTGCCTCATAGTCGTTCTTAAGTGTAAGATAAGGATCATCATAATCTCCAAGAGTACCAAGACGCTTGAACTGACTCATCTGATTCTTAACATGTGTCATAGCAAAGTCACGACAGTGTTTTCTGAGTTCTACCGGAGGAATAGCTCCGTTTTCAACACCAATAGCCTTCATTGCCTTCAGTTCGATAGGAAGCCCGTGGGTATCCCAGCCCGGAACATAAGGAGCACAGAAACCATTCATGTTCTTGTACTTAACAATAAAGTCCTTGAGTGTTTTGTTAAGAGCAGTTCCAAGATGAATCTCGCCGTTTGCATACGGAGGACCATCATGAAGAATATAACGAGGTTTATCCTTGTTTTTTTCTATCATCTTGTAATAAAGTCTGTCTGATTCCCACTTCGCAAGTGTTTCAGGCTCTTTTGAAGGCAGATTTCCTCTCATAGGAAAATCTGTCTTTGGTAAATTCAGAGTATTGTTATAATCCTGAGACATTATATCTATCTTCCTTTGCTTAATATTACTTGTTGTTCTGCTGTCCGAACTGAAGTTCAGAATATTTTACGTCGCCGCCGCCAATTATCGGAATTGACTGTGTTCTAAACGGATCAAGTTTTTCTTCAGTCTTTTCTTCTGCTACAGCTGTTTCCGGAACTGAATTATTTTCTACTGCCGGTTCAGGCTGATTGACCTCAGCAGATGTATCCTGACTTTCTGAAACTGATGCTAATCCGTCCTCTTCTTCATATTCCTCATCGCTCTGAGGCATTGAAGAAATCATCTCAAGATGAGACTTGTACATATCAAAAAGATTTTTCTTGAATGTAGAAACCTGCTTCTGAAGATACATAAGATTCTTCTGTTCTCTCTTGAGTTCGTCTTTTATTTCACTGATGGCTTTTTTCGAATCCATTGTCGCATCGTTTACCATCTTTTCACTTTCAAGTTTCGCGTTTCTGAGTATTTCCTCCGCTTTTTCGTTAGCCTCTGTGACTACGCGGTGACCTTCCTTCTGAGCAAAGAGAAGAGCATCCTTTACTGCTTCTTCATCTTTTCTGTATTCTCTTACCTTATCAGCAAGAACCTGAAGTTTGGCATTAATTTCCTCATTATCCTTTTCGAGCTGAGCATAATCAGCTGCTACTTCATTAAGAAATCCGTCTACATCTTCTGTTTTATAACCAAAAGTATTTTTTTCCAGTCTGTGTCCGTTAATGTCCTTGGCTTTCAGCATCTTTAATCACCTCTTGAAAAATATTCTGTGTTTTATTTATTAAATAATTACACCGTTATTTTCTAATTCACCAACGAGATCTTCGCCTATGAATCCGACATTATATGGAGTAATAATATATGTAAGGTTAGCAACTGGCTTTAAGCTTCCACCGTTTGCATACGCAACACCTACAAGAAAATCAATAATTCTTCTCTTGTTTTCTGCTGATGCAGTTTCAAGATTAAGAACAACTGTTTTCTTTGCAATGAGATGATCAGCTATAGCCTTGGCATCTGTAAAAACCTCCGGCTTAACAAGAACTACCTGAAGCTGTGCTGTAGCCTGAATGTTTACTACCTTGTTTCTTTTTTCATCAGGTGTTTCCATAGGCTCATTCATCTGCGGCTGATGCATCTGATGAGTCTGCTGCATTTCCTGCTTTGGAGATTCCGGCTGATAATCGTCATCCTGCTCCGGCGGTAAAAAGAAGTCCTTAATAGTATCTAAAAGTTTCATTATTTACTTTCCTTTCCTCGCACAAAAAATAAAAAATATTTTTATGCTTCTTTTATCATTGTGTGCGAAAAAATGATAAAGAGCAAATGTACAAATACTAATCGGTTACTTATAAACCCTCGCACCAAACAGCGCACTTCCAATACGCAGAATATTGGAGCCGTACTTTACAGCAAGTTCATAATCACCTGACATTCCCATTGACAAAAAACTCATATTAATATTATCTATTTTTTTTTCTGAAATGTCAATATATAAATTCTGCATTTTATATAAGAATTTTTCAGAGTCAACAGCCGGAGGAACTGTCATAAGTCCCTTTACACTAATATTCTGATATGTGCCAATCTCATACAGCATGTCGGTGAGCTCGTCCGGACTGATCCCGCCTTTTGCTTCTTCACCGGCGATATTTACTTCAACAAGTACATCCTGAATTTTGTTCATCTTTAGTGCATGTCTGTTAATTTCCGATGCCAGTTTCAGACTGTCAACAGACTGAATCATGTCTACTGAATCAATAATGTATTTTACCTTGTTTGTCTGAAGCTGACCAATAAAGTGAACGGAAGCAGGTTTATACAGATCTTTTTTTGACATGTATTCCTGAACTCTGTTTTCTCCGAGAGTTTTTATTCCGCATGATGTAATCGCATGGTTGATAACCTCGGGAGCTATTGTTTTTGTTACAGCCATTATTTCAATGTATTCATCAGAACGGCCGTATCTTTCCTTCGCTTCATTTACATTAAAGTTTATGCGTCTGAAATTTTCATCAACATAGTCATACTCTGTTTTCATTCCAGTGACAGACCTCCCACTATAACATCATCATAAAGCTGAACATAATCCTTGTCTGTATTTACTCTGGACACTACATAATCTTCGCCCTGAAAAATCGGATCTATTTTTTTAAAGATTACTTTTTCACCGTGCTTTATATATGCCCCATGGACTGATACCATACCGATATGTTCTTCCTGAGTAACAGGATCCGGAATAACTCCTTCTTCTTTGTTTACATAGATCGCTTCACGCGGAATCCTGATTCCTTTATATTCATTGTCCTGAATCTCAATTGTCTCAACACGATGCTGAACAAAATCATATGACATATCAGTACATAAAATAGTAATTATCTTTTCATTTTCACCATCACCGTCACGTACACTTTCGATAACTGCCTCAAGTGTATTGTCACTTGATGGAAAATACAGTTTAATGGAATTGCCGGCTTTAAAAAATTCCTGGGAATCTTCTATAAGCCCGACTATCTTCCAGCTGTACCCCTTGATAAGTTTACCGACACTTGACGGATTTGCTTTTTCTTCATTGAAATCTGTTACGCTTCTTATCTCGGCTGGTGTAAGCTCTGCTGATTTGCTGAAATTAAGAATATTTTCATATCCATCTGCAAAGCTGACAAAATAACCGGAATAAGGAACATTAATTGTATCAACAGCCTTTTCCTGCTGGCTTTCGAGATTATGTTTCTCAGCCTCAAGGCTGGCAATGTTGTCTGAAAAATTATATACTTCCTGAGTTACATACTGCATTGTACTCAGATATATCAGAAGCTGTTCCTTTTCAGTACTCAGCCTTTCCAGATTTCCGATTTCCTTATCGTAAAGTATATTTGTGTATGATTCCTCGATAAGTGAAGCAAGATATGCCGGCTGAGCTACCTCTTTGGTTCCGGGGTTCTGTATCTTTTTTAAAACCGCAATTTCTTCGTCTATCTCTGCTATGCGTTCATTTATCCGGATTTGTTTCTCATCGCTGTATACATAAGCTGCAGTTTCGCCGGAGCTAAGTCTTCCTCCGTCTTCTACTACATAGCTTATCACACCATCTTTACTGTAATCCAAAACCTCTTCATCTCTTATATACACGCCTTTGAAAACTATAGAGTTTGAAGTTGAAACTGCAACGGCCGTTTCGGTTTCATAATCGTTCTTAAAGATATGCACGATTACGTTGATTATGGTAAGAGTCATAAATGCGATAAGAATTGCAAGCAAAAGCTTAGCAGTACGAGTGTTCATTATTCAGCCTTCTCAGAGGATGATGTGCTGTCCAGTATTGAAATGTGTCTTGAAGGCATTATTGTTGAAATGGCGTGCTTGTAAACCATGCTCTGCTTTCCATCCTGTTCAAGGATTACAATATAGCTGTCAAATCCTTTTACCATTCCCTTAAACTGAAATCCATTTGTAAGGTAAATTGTAATTGAGATTTTTTCCTTTCTTGCCTGATTCAGAAATACATCCTGTAAATTTAACTGTTTGTTCATAATAAAACTCCTTTTTTTGCAGATAAAAAATATAACAAATAAAACAATAATCACATTTTCTGCTTTAATTGTGATCATAAAGAAATAAAATTTGCAGTTGTTGTTTTTTTGTTTTTGCCTACATACCCTCTATTATAACATATAAATCATCGTTTGGCTATAATATTTTCACATTTTTTTATAAAAAAATTTATATCAGAGGTTTTATCCCCTTCTATCCAGTTTATATACGGCTCACGTTTGAACCATGTAAGCTGCTTTTTTGCGTATCTTCTGGTCTCCTGTTTTATTTTTTCCATACATTCATCAAGTGAAGATTTATTTTCAAAATAAGGTGCCAGCTCCTTGCAGCCGATAGCCTGATGAGCAGTTTTAATCTTACCACTCTCTTTGTAAATTTCATAAGCCTCATCAACAAGACCATTTTCCTTCATTATATCAACCCTTCTGTTAATACGGTCATAAAGTATCTGACGGTCATTGTATGTAAGCGCTACGACTGTAAAACTATACGGTGATTTTTTAAGAAGACTTTCTTTTTTGTATTCGCTGAGTTTTTTTCCGGTTACCATATAAACCTCCAGAGCACGTATTACTCTGGAAAGATCGTTTTCATGAAGTTCTGAAGCAGTTTCAGGATCACATTTTTTCAGTTTTTCGAGTAAAAAAGCATTTCCGAATTCAAGAGCTTCATTTTTCAGCTGTCTCCTGAGTTCCATATCGTTTTTAATTTCAGGAAACTGAACATTGTTTATAAATGATGAGATATACAAACCTGTTCCGCCTACAATGATTGGTTTTTTACCTCTCTCAGTTATCTCTTTGACCTTCCTGTCTGCAAGCTCCACATAATCAGCAACTGAGAAACTTTCAGTTCTGTCAAGAAATCCTATAAGATGGTGCGGAACTGCATTCATCTCTTCTTGTGATGGTTTGGCTGTTGCGATATCCATCCCTTTATATATCTGCATTGAATCTGCCGAAATAATTTCACCCTCCAGTTTCTGTGCCATCTGTATGCCCAGTGCTGTTTTTCCGGATGCTGTTGGTCCGGCTATTACTAGTATCTCCGGTTTCAAAAAAATCCTCCTGATAATTACACTTTACGTCTGAACTGTTTCTCAAGTTCATATTTTGATATAACGAACATCACCGGTCTTCCATGAGGACAATGTCTTATCCTGTCATTAAAATACACTTCCTCTGCAAGCTTACTTAGCTCTGTATCGTTGTTGCTGTCATTCATTTTTATTGCTGCTTTACATGCAATGGTATGAAGAATATCATCTATAGCCTCCGGACGAGGATCACGCATATTTTTTCTGAAATTGTCTGCAAGTTCAGGAATTATCTCATCCATATTAAGATGAGCAATTATCGTCGGAATCGCCTTTACAGAGATATACGGACTATTTGCAAAGTCAAGTTTAAATCCCATATTTTCAAGGACTTTTGTATTCTCTTCAAGTGCATGAGCTTCATCAAGTGAAAGCAGAACTCCCTCAGGGCAAAGCACCAGCTGGCTTGCAGGATCCCTGTCCTCACTCTTAAGTTTCTCGAATATAATACGTTCGTGCGCAGCATGCTTGTCCATTATGATTATTTTCTCTTCAGCTTCTGCTATGATATAGCCCTTAAATGCCTCACCGATATATTTAAGCTTAGGTTTTTCCAGTACCGGATCAGGGGTTACCTCTGGATCTTTTTTCTTCAGATCATTACTGTTTATAAAACTGTATTTTGAAGTAAGAGAATCTTCTTCTGGAAAAACTTCAGAACTATTATCAGAAGAATTGTCCGTATTTTCTGTTTCCGTTTCTTCTTTTATTTCCTTACGGATTTCTCTGATATAGTTTTCGGAAGCTGTGTTTCCCTCTGTTCTATATTTATCTTCAGTACATGGTGGCAGAGAAGTATAAGTTGTTTCTTCTGCAGGTTCTTTTGTCTCTGGAACTTCAGGGGCTTTTACAGGTGCAGGACTGGAATATGAAACTACAGGAGAAGACTGCGTTGTAAGTGCGATATTCTTTTCAGCGAATCTCCCCTGATTTTTTTCAGTTTCAGGAACTTCCGGAATCATATCCTGTTTTTCCTGCTTCGGGGCAGTTTCAGGAAGCTTAGGCTGGATATAGGTTTCCTGAGACGTTTCTGCGATTGTCTGCTGCTTTAACTGGAAGTCATATACAAGTCCTGCTTTCATAAGGGCAGATTTTACAGCAAAGAACATACAGTCATATACAGGCCTGTCATCGGAAAAACGTATCTCAACCTTAGCAGGATGGACGTTTACGTCCACAACATCAGGTGCTATATCTATCATAAGAATACATGCAGGGAATTTTCCTGTCATTACTGTTCCCTTGTATGCTTCTTCAAGCGCAGAAGCACAAACCTGTGATTTGACATATCTGCTGTTCACAAAAAAATTCTGAAATGTTCTGTTTGCTCTTGAATAAAGCGGCTTAACTGTAAATCCATGAATTTTTATACCATCCTGTTCGTATTCGACCGGTATCATATCGCCGGCAAATGCTTTTCCATAAACCGCAAACACCGCAGAATAAAGCTTTCCGTCACCCGAAGTACTGAACTCAAGCTTATTGTCGCGTAAAAGTTTAAACGCTATTTCAGGATGGGAAAGAGCTATCTTGTTTACAATGCCACAGACCATGTTTCCTTCAACAGAATCTTTTTTCATAAATTTTTGTCTTGCTGGAACGTTATAGAAAAGATCTCTTATAATAATGGTCGTTCCGTCAGGACATCCGGTACGTTCATGGAGTACCTCGTCGGAACCTTCTATAATGTAATGTGTTCCGAGCTCATCCTCTGCCTGTTTTGTAATGATCTCTGTTTTTGAAACAGCACATACCGAGGCAAGTGCCTCGCCTCTGAAACCAAGTGTCAGAATGCTGTTTAGGTCATCTTTAGTTGTTATCTTGCTTGTGGCATGTCTTAAAAACGCCTTCGGAACGTCATCAAATGCTATTCCGCATCCGTCATCTGTGATACGTATAAAAGTTGAACCACCACGTTTTATCTCAACTGTTATGTGCCGTGACCCAGCATCAATGGAGTTTTCTATAAGCTCCTTTATAACTGATGATGGTCTCTCTATTACTTCACCAGCAGCAATAAGTTCTGATATTTCCCTGCTTAAAAGATTTATTGTCGGCATAAGGAGGCTCCTTTCGGAAGATTACTGCAGCATTGCATACATGTCTTCAAGTAATTCTCTGCATTCATTATCTGAAAGTTCAGAGATATTTGTCTTCTTTAGTTTGTCAAGGGCATTTTCTTTTGTAATGTTATCAAAACTCATCTGATCATCACAGAGTTCAAGCATCTGTTTCTGCTTCTCTGTATTTTTTTCAAGTTCAGTCAGAAGTTCCCTTGCTCTTGAAATGACCTTCTGAGGAACTCCGGCGAGCCTTGCAACTTCGATTCCGTAGCTGTCATCAACGCCGCCTGGAACTATTTTTCTTAGAAAACGTATATCTTCGCCATGTTTCTTTACAGCAACGCTGAAATTTTTTACGCCTTCCATTTCATTTTCCAGACCAATAAGCTCATGATAGTGCGTCGCAAAAAGTGTTTTACAGCCAAGATTTCTGCTGCTGCATATATGCTCGGCAACTGAACGTGCTATACTGATTCCGTCAAACGTGGAAGTTCCTCGTCCTACCTCATCAAGAATAACCAGACTTTGCTTTGTTGCATGTTTTAAAATATCAGCAACCTCACTCATCTCAACCATAAAAGTACTCTGGCCGGCTGTGAGATCATCTGACGCACCTATTCGTGTGAAAATCTTGTCAACCACAGAAACCCTGGCATATCTTGCAGGTACAAATGAACCTATCTGAGCCATAAGGGTAATAAGGGCCACCTGTCTCATATATGTTGATTTACCGGACATATTAGGTCCTGTAATGATAGACATACGGTTTGACTTGAGATCAATATATGTATCATTTGGAACGAACACCTCATCATTAAGCATCAGTTCAACAACAGGGTGTCTTCCGTCTTTTATATCAATGACGCCGTCTGCAGAAATATCCGGTCTTGTATATCTGTTGCTTATAGCTGTATGTGCAAATGAACACAGCACGTCAACCGCCGCAACCGCTGAGGCTGTTTTCTGAACCTCATCCAGTTTTGAAGCAACAAAATCCCTTACTTCTGTGAATATCTCGTTTTCAAGAACAAGAATCTTTTCTTTAGCACCAAGTATGGTATTCTCCGCATTTTTTAACTCCTGGGTAATAAAACGTTCACAGTTTGTAAGCGTCTGCTTTCTGATATAGTCATCAGGAACAAGCTTGTAATAAGAACGTGTTACTTCTATGTAATAGCCGAAAACTCTGTTGTATCCAATCTTAAGACCTTTTATTCCTGTGCGTTCCTTCTCACGTTCTTCTATCCTGGATATTATATCACTTCCGCCATTCATAACGCCTCTGAGTTCATCAAGCTGTTCATTAAATCCGTCCCTGATAACTCCGCCGTCCTTTACAGTGACCGGGGGCTCATCAACTATGGCGTTTTCTATAAGATTGGCTATCTCGTCAAGAGTAAAAATATCTTCATTAAGAGATGACAGAAGTTTGGAAGAAGCTAAACCTGAAAGCTGTTCCTTTATCGCCGGAAGCTGAAGGGATGTAACAGACAAAGCCTTAAGATCACGTGGAGTAGCAGTTTTGTACATTACTCTTGTCATCAGACGCTCTATGTCATACACTTTGTCAAGCAATTCCTGAAGTTCCATAAGTGAAACTGAATCATTTACAAGTGCCTCTACCGCATTGAGTCTGTCTATAATTCGTGCAGGACTAAGAAGAGGCTGTTCTATGTACGATTTTAAAAGTCTTTTTCCCATGGATGTTTTGGTGGAGTCAAGTACCCACAGCAGAGAACCTCTTTTTTCTTTATTTCTCAGCGTTTCGCAGAGTTCAAGATTTCTTCTTGCAGCCATGTCCAGTCCCATAAAGGCATTGTCAGAAATAAGCTTTATCTCTGTAAATCTTCCGGTAAGCGAACGCTGCGTTTCATAAAAATAATCAAAGAGCCCGCATACTGCTGAAGTTCTTATATCATCTTCAGTAATAAATAATTCTTCATATGAAGATACTGAAAACTGAGCAAATACTGTCTCTTTTTTTTCTATAGTATCAAAACAGCTGTCATCTCTTGCTGAATATGAACACTCGAGTTTATTTTTTATAAATTCCGAAACTGATTTTAGTTTAAGAAAATCGCTGTTAAAAATAATTTCAGAAGGACGATATCTTGAAAGATCATTAATAATATCGTTTTCAAGTTCCTTGCCACTCTTTACTGATACTGAGGCATCACCTGTAGAAATATCCGCACAGCAGACTGCACATTCCCCGTCTCTCAAAAACGCACAGCAGATGTAGTTGTTGGAGGTATCATCAAGCATACTGCTCTCGATAAGGGTACCTGGGGTTACAATTCTTACTACATCGCGCACAACTATTCCCTTTGATTCGTTTGGATCTGTAAGCTGCTCACATACGGCTACTTTATATCCGGCTTCAATGAGTTTTTTTGTGTACACGTCAGCGCTGTGGAACGGAACACCGCACATAGGTGCTCTCTCTTCAAGTCCGCAGTCACGTCCTGTAAGTGTAAGTTCAAGTGTACGCGAAACAGTTATTGCATCATCAAAGAACATCTCATAAAAGTCACCGAGTCTGAAAAACAGTATGTAATCCGCATATTTGTCCTTTATTTCACAGTATTGTTTCATCATAGGAGAGATCTTGTCTCTGTCAATGTCTTTTAACAGCATATTTCACTTTCTTTCTTAAAAAAAATCTAAGTATAAAATCCATTTTATGAAGAGATTACGCATATAACGAACAATGAGTACAGGTATAAAATATAATCCTGTACTCATGAATAAATCTCAGATTAGTGACATCCTCCGCATGTTTCGCAGCTTCCTGTACATGCCTGAGAAGCACTGCATGTGTCAGGATCCTCACCATTAGCACACATTGTGATAATAGTGTTAATCTCTGAAAGAAGTGAATCCATTGCTGACTTAGCTTCGTTAAAAGCAATCATCAAATCGCTTGCCATAATCCTGTTGTAGAGATTCTTTATGTTTTCATCCAGTTCCTTAAGCTTTTCTGTATCCTTGTCATCCTTAATCATTTCATTGTTAAGATCTGATCTCATAATGTTGAATTCACTGATAAGCTGCTGAAGTTCAGGATCGTTGTCGTTTTTGTCTCTTGCGGCAACATAAACCTTATATCTTTCGTCCTGCTGAATCATCTTTCCAAGTTCTCTTGTCTGTGAAATTATATCCATTATTTTTTCCTCCGTTTATATGTTTGTTATACAAGTTCACCGTCAACCGCCCAGTTGCGTGCACCTGTTATCTTTACTTTTACAAAACTGCCGATAAGCGATTTGTCCCCGCAAAAATTTACTATGATAAACTCTCTGCTCTTTCCGGTAAGCGTGCCTTCTCCGCCCTTGCCTTCTGATTCACAGAGAACAGTCAGAGTTTTTCCGATATATTTTTTATAGTCTTCAGTTGTTATCTGCCGCTGAAGTTCAAGAAGTCTCTGCATTCTTTCCTGCTTTTCAGAATACGGTACAGCATCTTCAATCAGTGCTGCCTTTGTGCCTGTTCTTTTCGAATAAATAAAGCTGTAGATATTGCTGTAGCGGGCCTTTTCGACTATCTTAAGTGTATCCTCAAATTCTTCGTTAGTTTCGTTAGGGAAACCTATGAGTATATCCGTTGAAAATGTAAAATCATCAGATTTGCTTCTTGCATATTCTATGATCTCAAGATATTTTTCTGCCGTATATCTTCTGTTCATCCTCTCAAGCACACTATTGCTGCCTGACTGAACAGGAAGATGAAGAAAGTTTCCGACCTTCTCGCATTCGGTAATTGAATCTATAAGGTCTTTTCCTGCATCTTTAGGATGGGAGGACATAAACCTGACAATAAACTCTCCGTCAATTGCATTTATCATGCGGAGCAGTTCAGGAAAACTGATATCTCCGTTAAGGTCATTTCCATATGAATTTACGTTCTGACCAAGGAGCATTATCTCCTTATAGCCATCATTTACAAGTTTCCTTACCTCATCAACTATCACTTCAGGACTTCGGCTTCTCTCCCTGCCTCTTACATAAGGCACTATGCAGTATGTGCAGAAATTGTTACATCCATACATTATCGGAACTGAAGCCTTGAAAGTACTGCTTCTTATCTGGTCAATACCTTCTGAAAGATCATTTCCGGGACCCTGCTCATCGTAAAAATGTTTTCTTCCGTTCATTATTTCAAAAACAAACTGAGGGAATCTGTCAAATGCATTTGTACCGAAAACTATATCGACATATTTGTAAGAGGATTTTATCTTCTCCACTATAACAGACTGCTCTGTCATACAACCGGAGACACATATAATCATATCCCTTTTCTTTTCCTTGTACTGTTTAAGAAAACCAAGATTTCCGAAAACACGTTCTTCTGCATTCTCACGTACAGCACATGTATTGAATATAACCAGATCTGCTTCTTCAGGAAGTTCAGTAAATCCATATCCCATCTGAAGAAGAATACCCTTAAGTTTTTCTCCGTCTGTGACATTAAGCTGACAGCCGTAATTATGCACATGTGCAAGCGGCGGAGCTTCACGTTTTTCATTTACTGACCTGACTTTTTCTATATATGAACTCAAATAAAATTCCTCCTGATAAAACATCGATAGTATATTTTATTATAGCACACAGATACGGAATTTACAAGAGAGAAATTTTGCGTACTTAAATATTGATTTGGTACGCCTTGAATATTCCAACAAAATATGGTATAATCAAAAGCCGTAAGATCTGCACTCAAAAGAAAGGGAAAAAACTCTCATTTGAGTCGTAATGAAAAATACTTGAACAAAATACATGACAGAATGGAGAAGATAATATGAGAAACGATATTACAATAAGACCGGAAACGCAAAAGGACTATAAGGACATTATTTCCCTTGTTTTACGATCATTCCGGGAGGGTACGGATTACTCTGACGGCAGTGATATTATAGCACTTATAGAGGAGATAAGAATGTCCGAATATTATATTCCTGAGCTTTCCTTTGTTGCAGAACTTGACGGAAAGATAGTAGGACATTTTCTCTTTTCCAGATTCCCCCTATCCCATACAAAAGAGGGCGGTCATATAAACGATGGCAGCATTGTTATGCTTGCTCCTGTTTCAGTTCATGCTGATTATTTCCATAAACATATTGGCATTACAATGCTTAAGCTTGGTATTGAAGAAGTAAAAAAACGCGGATTTAAAGGCATAAATGTTGAAGGGGACTTCCGTTTCTACAATCGTGCCGGCTTTAAGACCTCATCAGAATTCGGCATTTATCCGACAAGCGGAATACCAATGGGAGAACCAAGATGTATGATGTGTCAGGAAACATATGAAGGTGCCCTGGAAGGAATACATGGATACGTGGTGTACGATATGTATTATAACGCCTGATATTCAGCAGAGCAGCAATATATTACCATAAAAACCCCCTTAAAGCAGTCACGATATTCTCATGTGTATGCTCTAAGGGGGTTTAAATCAAGTTACTAATAAATGTGTTTCATTATTTTATTTCAAGTCTTCTTGTGTTCTGGGATTCTGATTTTTTCGGCATATTTATCTTAAGAATACCATCATTGTACTCAGCGCTGATGTTGTCGGCATCTATGCCGGCTATACTGAAACTCCTGCTGTAACTGCCGGAATATCTCTCTCGTCTGATAAATTTTCCTTCTTCATTCTTTTCATCTTTGTTTTCATCATGTGAAGCAGAAATCGTGATATAATCCTTTGTAACATCGATACTGATATCCTCTTTTCTGAAGCCCGGAAGTTCAGATTCGAGTACATATCCGTTTTCTGTTTCCTGGATATCAGTACTGAAACCGTTTCTCATCTGCACAGGCATTCTGCATGGTCTGCCGTCAAAAAATTCTCTGTCAAAATCGTCAAATACATTAAAAAGATCGTAGCCTTTTCTTTCAAATGGTGTAAGTCCTAACATGATAATTCCTCCTAAAATTAATACTCTTCTGTTGTTTTGTTCCTGTTTTTGTCTGAAAAATCAATTCCACAAATCTCTGT
The DNA here is from genome assembly GCA_016296165.1 of Oscillospiraceae bacterium. Lineage (GTDB taxonomy): Bacteria > Bacillota > Clostridia > Oscillospirales > Ruminococcaceae > HUN007. The sequence goes on from JAEDJV010000005.1 coordinate 22,825, forward strand.
ACTATTCATTGGAATCGCCTCTTTCTATATTTATTTTTCCCTTTCGGTGATTAATATATTATACCGCTTATATGAAAAAATCATTACAAAAATGTGATTGACAAATGAAAATTAGCACTCTCATTGTGAGAGTGCTAATTTTCATTATAAATCTTCTCCGTTTGTTTCAATTATCTCCTTGTATCTAAAAGCAGAATCCTTGATAATTCTCTCCTGCGTACGATAATCAACGTAAATAAGACCAAATCTCTTGGCGTATCCGCAGCTCCACTCGTAGTTATCCATAACCGACCAGTGAAGATAGCCCATGATGTCAACGCCTGAATCAGCAGCACGTTTAAGTTCCTTAAGGTATCTTTCAATAAAATCCGTTCTCTGAGGATCATGAACGCATCCATCAAGTGAAACCCATTCATTATTTGCAAGTCCGTTTTCTGTAATCATCACAGGAACACCGTATCTTTCATAAAGAAACTTTGGCGACCAGTAAAGGACCTGAGGGGTAACCGGCCAGTCCATTGATGTTCTTCCTATTCCGATATAGCTGTTTTCCGGATATCCGTCTGTCATCACATTGGAACGGCTTTCATAGAGATTTACTCCGTAAAAATCAACCGGCTGTGAGATTATTTCCATATCTCCTTCTTTTATCTCCGGCATATCATTTCCGAAAATTTTATATCCCTTTTCGTTATACTTCCCGAAAAATATCGGATCTGCCCACCATCCAGGAGTAAAAATATAATTCCAGCGGTCAAAATCAAAACTCTTTTTACGTGCCTTTTCAATTTCTTCAGGACTGTCATCCAGCGGATCATAACAGGCTGTTGCAAATGAAAAACCTACTGTAGGCTTAAGCTTTGCATTTTCACGTATGACCTTAACTGCTTTACCATGTGCCAGAAGAACATTGTGTGTCATCTGTGTTATGTCACATGAATGCATCTTAAGAAACGGTGCATGTACACCGGAAAAATAACCAAGCCCAATAAACACCTGCGGTTCATTGAGTGTCATCCAGTATGAAACCCTGTCCGAAAAAGCGTCAACAACAATCTTTGCATAATCTGCAAACCAGTCTGATGAATCAGGGTTGAGCCATCCGCCGCGCTGATGAAGTTTATGCGGATAATCCCAGTGAAAAAGCGTTACCATTGGTGTTATACCGTTCTTTATAAGTTCATCGATCAGATCAGAATAAAACTTTATGCCGGCTTTATTTACTTTTCCGGTTCCGTCAGGAAGTATTCTTGTCCAGTTAATTGAAAATCTGTAATATTTTATACCTGTTTTTTTCATCAGAGCAACGTCTTCTTTATATCTGTGATAATGATCACATGCCACGTTACCAGTTTCATTATATTTTATGAATTTTTTTTCACCTGCGCTGCTGCAGTTCGTATATACATCCCATATGTTAAGACCTTTACCGTCATCTTTGTAACCACCTTCAAGCTGATATGCAGCAGAAGCGGCACCCCAGATAAAATCTTTTCTGAAAGACATTTTATATAACACACCTTTCCATTAATATATAAATGTTATCATAATATTATTCGACAGAATCCAATTTTTATTCAATACTTTTTTAATTATTATTCACCCTGCAGAAATATTTGCCATCCGGACAATCCCGAATACATGAAATATTTTTTCTAAATAAGCCATCTTGTTTTTACTCCGAAAATATGTTATCCTTATTATGTATCACTTAAAAAGAAAATATTACTGAAAGGAAGAGATTATCTATGAATTATAATCTGAATGCAGGGTGCTGGGAATCAGTTTTTGCCGTACCTGGTGCTGTTGTTGACAATTATATCAAGCTCGCCTCCGGAAGTGCTGTTAAGGTTCTGCTGTACATACTTAAAAATAATAGCAGGGATGTCAGCCGTTCAGAAATCTCTTCTGCTCTTAACATAAGTGAGGATGATGTCAGTGACGCTTTCAATTTCTGGGAAGAAGTAAACATAATAAACAAAAGTCAAAAAACGGCTGATAACACCCCGGAACATACCGAATCTAAAGCAATCACCCCAAAAAGTGATCCAGTTATCTCAGCAGAAGTTTCTGCAAATCCTAAAGTAAAAGCGCAGGTTCAGACTTCAAGTGCATCTTTCCAGATAACCCCTAAGGAAGCTGAACGTCTGAAACAGAGTTCTCATGAGATAAGAGCTCTGTTTGATATGGCTCAGCAGATACTCGGAAATGTAATAAACCATACAACAATTCGTTCACTTGTATGGCAGCACGAATATCTGGGACTCAAAGCTGACGTTATACTCATGATTCTTTCATACTGTGCTGAAACCGGTAAAACACATACAGCCTACATCGAAGCAATAGCAGTAAACTGGAGTCAGAATGAGATAAATACCCTTGCAAAGGCACAGGATGAAATAGAAAGGCTGAAAAAATCAAACACATATAATGCAAAACTCATGGCTGCGTTCGGACTTAAACGTCAGCCTACCCCAAATCAACAGAAATTTTTTGACGAATGGCGTCTTAAAGGCTATAGTGCCGATCTGGTTGCATGTGCATGTGAAAGAACTGCTGATCTTGGAAAAACCATGACCGCCAATTATGTAAATGGTATTTTGGAAAACTGGCACAAAAAAGGCATAACAACACGTGAACAGGCTTTGGCTGAAACCAAAAACGGTAAATTCAGCTCCGGCGGAAACGGAATAAGAAAAGAACAGTCATACGACATTAACGAATTTGAAAACTTTGCTATAACATTCAGCAAAAATACAAAAAAGGATTTTTAACTTATGAGTTCAAAAACGTATAACAAAGCTCTTGAAATAATTAATAACCGTCGTGTCAGAGCAAAATCAGAAAATGACAGACATTTTAGTGAGATAGAAAGACAAATCCCGGAAGTTGCAGAGATAAACCGCCAGCTTTCATTTACAAGCATAGAAATTCTCAAAGCAATAAACAGCGGAAACAACACTCTCGGACAGCTTAAGGCTATGGAAGTGAAAAATCGTCAGGCACAGGAGATGATTGCATCCCTGCTCGTTTCACGCGGATATCCGGCGGACTATCTTGATATAAAATTCACATGTTCAAAATGTTCTGATACAGGATTTTATGACGGTAAACGCTGCTCATGTCTTGAAGAACTTATCGGAAAACTCTCCGTTCAGGAATTAAACGAAAGCTCCCCGTTGAAGCTATGCAGTTTTGAAACATTTGACCTTTCATATTTTAAAGGAATACAGACAAATGAAGATGATGACTGTTATACAACAATGTCCAACAACCTGGATTACTGCAGAAGATATGTGTCAACATTTTCACGCACTTCCAGAAATATTTTCATCTCAGGTAAGACTGGACTCGGAAAGACTCACCTTTCACTTGCGATTGCAGAACGCCTTCTTAATCAGGGATGGGACGTTCTTTACGATTCAACAATAAACTATCTTACAAAAATAGAAAGTGAATATTACGGACGAAGCGAAGGTGACACACTAAACATCCTTTTAAACGCTGACCTGCTGATACTTGATGACCTTGGTTCTGAATATGAAAAAGCTTTTTATACCTCGACAATATACAACATCATCAACACCAGACTAAACAAAGGAATCCCTACTATTATCAGTACCAACCTTACACCTGCAGAGATAGAACCACGATATGACGCACGAATAGTATCAAGATTACTTACCATGTATGATTATCTTAAGTTCACAGGAAAAGACGTACGTGCCATAAAAGCAGGCAGAAACACAAGGGAATCCATAAACATGTACAGAAAAAATCTGTGAAACATGCTTGACAACAACATACATGTATGATACCATTATTAAGTATGAGTACTGACATTACTTATGTTTCAGATATACAGGAGGATAAATTAAAATGACATTATTTGAAGAACTTCAGAGAAGAGGTCTTCTCGCACAGCTTACTGATGAAGAAGAAATCAAAAATCTTATCAACGCTGGTAAGGCCACCTTCTATATTGGATTTGACCCTACCGCTGATTCTCTCCATGTTGGTCACTTTATGGCACTCTGCCTTATGAAGAGACTTCAGATGGCAGGTAACAAGCCTATCGTTCTCATCGGAGGCGGTACTGCAATGATCGGAGATCCTTCAGGCAAAACTGATATGAGAAAGATGATGACAAAAGAGACAATCAACCACAACGTAGAATGTTTCAAAAAGCAGATGAGCAGATTTATCGACTTCTCAGAAGACAAGGCTATTGTAGTAAATAACGGCGACTGGCTTCTCGATCTTAACTATGTTGATGTTCTCCGCGAAGTTGGCGCATGTTTCTCTGTAAACAAAATGCTTACATTCGAATGTTATAAACAGAGAATGGAAAGAGGTCTTACATTCCTCGAATTCAACTACATGATTATGCAGAGTTATGACTTCTATATGCTCTTCCAGAAATATGGCTGTAACATGCAGTTTGGCGGCGACGACCAGTGGGCAAATATGCTCGGCGGTACTGAGCTTATCAGAAAGAAACTTGGTAAGGATGCACATGCTATGACAATCACTCTCCTTCTTAACTCAGAAGGCAAGAAGATGGGTAAAACAGAGAAGGGTGCTGTATGGCTTGATCCTGAAAAGACATCTCCGTATGATTTCTACCAGTACTGGAGAAATGTATCAGATGCAGACGTAATAAAGTGTCTCAAGATGCTCACATTTGTTCCGGTAGAACAGATAGAAGAAATGGAAAAGAACATGGAAGGTGCTCAGTTCAATGAAGCTAAGACACTTCTGGCTTATGAACTTACCAAGCTTGTACATGGTGAAGACGAAGCGAACAAAGCTGATGCTGCAGCGAAGTCAATTTTTTCCGGTGGCGGAGATAGTGCAGATATGCCTTCTACAGCCATCCCTGCAGAAGAAGCTCCTGAAGGACAGATTGGTATACTTGAACTTCTTGTTAGATGTGGTTTGTGTACATCCAACAGCGAAGCAAGACGACTTGTAACACAGAACGGCATTGCAGTTGACGGTGAAAAATTTACTGATCCAAAGGGAATGGTAAATATAAGCGAACCGGTGGTCATCAAAAAAGGAAAGAAGATCTTCCACAAAGTAATGATTGGTTAATCGTTAAAATAAAAATAACTTCGTACAGATTTTAAATCTGTACGAAGTTATTTTTTTATTTTTCTGCAGAACGTATTCTTATCTGTGAAGTAAGTTCACTAAAGTATGAGTTCAGATTGCATTTGTTGTATTCATTGAGATAGTTCTCCCATGCTTTTTCAAAATCAGAACTTATTACAACATTAGGCAGATATTTTCTCTTTACGTTATCAATATCACTTTTGGCCTTGCCATGGATTGTATCCGTAGTAAATGTATTTGAATAGGTCCACATAGGAAACCACGAAGCGTTTTCCCCGGATGAATTAATAAGCTCTGCTGTTGTCTTTACTCCATACGCATCAAGACATCTTTTCATAACACTACTCAGTGAATTAATATACTCGGATTGCTGCGTGTCTCTTGAAAAGGCATTGATTCCGTCCTGATTCATGCCAGTATAAAACGGGAAACTTCTGTACGCACAAAAATGTGATTTGCAGTAATCTACATCTTCATGGAGTAACCTCTGTTCATCTGTGCGATAAAATTTTCCTTCGCTGTCAACCTCATAATCCTCACCTTCTATTCCCCAAAACCTAAGATTAAGTACCTCAGGTGATAACAGCTCATTCATAAACTTTAGAGCACTCTCCACATCATTGCAGCTGACTGAAATGCCTATCCCCTGTGAAATATCAAGAATACCGGTTGATTTGTATCTTGGCGTTACAGACTTATCAACAACAAGATCAAGGGGAACATACTGATTATCTCCCGGAAGCTGATCCTCTATTCCCGCAAAATTCCAGTGCTGATCAACCATCCCAAGAACATTTCCGGTTGCCAGTTTTTCATAGTACCTTTCTGTAGTTAAGAATGGAAAATCCGGATCAATTATGCCCTTATGGTATTCCTGATTAAGTTTTCTGAACCAGTATTCTGCCGTCGGTGTCGTGCTGTAATCCTTTGCCGTAAGTGTGTCAGGATCAACTATACAGCATCCGTCATCCGGATAACCGTCAAGGAACTGTGGAGGATTGTCAAGACAAAAATACATATACCCGTCTGCAAGTATCTCATAACCTATGTTAGGCTGTCCATTTGCGCCCACAGGATTAGCAGCAAGATACCTCTCAATAAGATCAAAATACTGCTCAACCGTCTCTATCTTCGGAAATCCCGCCCACTCAAGAACTTTTACCTGAATCCAGAAAGCTTCACCGCCATATTCGGTTTCAACTTCCTCCATATATGTATTGTTAAAAGGAGGAATATAATAGATATGACCTGTTTCACTCCTTAGCTTGTCCCATTCTTTTTCAGAATAGAAATTTTTAATATTTTCGTATTCATCCCAGTATTCATCGAGTGGAACAAGAGCTTCAGAATTAACAAGTATCTGCTGTGCAGAACCTCCGTAAATGAAATCAGGATATTTTCCTGCTGTTATCATTTCCTTTATTGTATCTTCAACAGATGAACTGGATTTTTGCCACGTTTCTATGCATATGGCACCTGTTTTTTCTGCAATAAGGTTTTGAATAACATTATCTGTACTGATAACATCGCCATTTAATGCAAAATAACTTGTAAATGTTTCAATTTTATTTTCTTCCTTGTGAAAAATATCACTGCATCCGGAAATGCCGAAAACAAGTACAGAAGACAAAGCAGCCTTTATTATTACAGATTTTCTCATAATCTCACCTAACCTATTCGTTTGCCTTATTTCTCAACACAAGTTCAATATCAATAACGTCTTTGGAGTTAATTGTAAGACTAATATCATCACCGTAAAATCTGCTGAGTCGTATAAAAGGATTAAATTCATCACTGGAATCAAACGTAAGCAAACTGCGTTCACCATCAGGTTCAAATACAGCTCGCAGTCTGAGAAGTTCAGCCGAGCTCATTTTTACACCTGCCCTAAAGAATCTGACACGGTAACATTCTTCAAATTCGCGTATATCAATTTCCATCTCACTGTCATTTGTGCCATAGGTTGCCAGATACAAAGCTACAACTGACAGCGAATACGGGATTATAGTTTTCTCATTTGCTTCAGTATCTGAAACAAGAGTATATCGGAAATTTGTTTTTTCCGAAAGATTATCGAGAAATCTGTTAATATTTAGAATTTCCTGCTGAAGTGAAACGAAATTCTCAACATAGGATTGGTTTATTCCGAGATTTACACTTGTATTGTAGTTTAAGGCACTTATGAGAATATCATTTGTATTTTTCTTGTATTCATTGACAAATGCTGTAAGATTGTGCTTTTCTTCATTTAGTCTTTTTACATCAACAAGTGTATTTTTCAAACCGTTAAAAAGCTTTCCTATTTCGTCTTCACCATAGTAAACTTTATTAAGAATCTTCTTTCCTGCGCAGGCTTCATATACTTCTCTTGTTCTGTTTTTGAAATCGAGAATTATAATAACCACTACAGCCTGACAAATTATAAAAAGAAGCGTAGCAGGAATTGCAGAAGGTTTGAGAATAACAGAAAAAACATCTTTTTTATTCTGTCTTACATAATAACTGATATTACATGTATAGTAATTTTTATCAAGACGCAAACTGTTCGAAAGAAAATCTTCTGTTGGTTGTTCATATATATCATGATTGCTGTAAAGCGTAATGTCGTCACTCATAACATATACCTGTCCGTCAAACGAAAGATTTTCAAAAATATTCTGCAGATCCTCTGAATTAAAATCCAGCTTCAGATATGCATCTCCGGTATGTATATTTTTGTAGTTAAGTTTTCTGATTAAAGAAAGATTCCTGTGTTCTTTATCACAGAATACAATCATATCCTTTTTGAGTTCAGTTAAAAAGACATACCAGTCTTCATTGACAACAGATTCTAGTTTGACAATATCTCCGTCATCCGAAACTGTACTGTTTGCCGTATAGATTTTAAAGCTGTCAACTGAGCTTACTTCTGCAGCAACAAAGGATTTACCTGAAAAAAGCTCATAATATGCAAGCTGATATTCTTCCTGAGACAAGTATCTTGTACTAAGAAAAGAATAGATTGATTCATTTGTGTATACAGTCTTGGCTATGGAGATCATATTTTCAACAGCCGTACTCACATACTGCTCTGAAGATGTAAGGACTGACTCCTCCAGCTCATTTTTGTTATCATCAAGCTGTTTGTACACAATTGTCATCATACCAGCAAACATTACTCCGATAGCAAGAATTTGTGATATGAATATTATCAAAACTTTAGTATTAATTCGTATATTTGAAACAAACCAAATTCTATGATGTTTTTTTCTTCTTTTCCTTGACATTTATATTCCCCCTGCCTGTCCCCGGATTTATTTTATCGTTCAGGCATGTTTAGCTGCTGTTTTATCTCGTATTTTTTTCTGTACATGTTTTCTTCAGCCTCTGCAAGAAGCTGATCATATGAATAACTGGCTTTTGCATATGCATAACCATAGGCAACCGAACACTTTATGCTATCCGTTTCGGCACTAAGTATTACAGGACAGTCTGCGTCAAGTCTGTTGATAAGAGCATATATCTCTCTGTACGAATGGTTTGTAACTACAAGAAGAAATTCGTCACCGCCCATTCGGAAACACATACTGTCTTCAAAAGAAACTTCCTTTATATATTCGGCTGCTCTTTTAATGACATAGTCGCCTCGTTCATGTCCGAGTGTATCGTTAATTAATTTCAGGTTATTTACATCAAAATATATTACGCAGATAGATGAACAGGAACGAAAACTTTCAACTTTGTTTTCATAATGCCTTTTGTTGTAAGTTTTTGTCATACCATCATGTGTAGCATCAAAAACTGCTGATGAGAAATTTTTTCGTGAACTGTTTATTACGTTAATCATACTGATTATTGATTCACCCAGATGTCCGATCTCGTCACCTCTGCCTGTTTCAAATTTTCTCTTTAGTTCCTCATCACCCGCAGCACCTTCGTCTGAACCTGTAAATGCAGAAGCGGCACGCGCAAACGTTTCTATCGGATCAAAAACACTTCTCTTTAATGAGAATACTGCAATCCAGCTCACGAAAAAAAGAATAACGATTGAAAATGCCGATATACCAACTATCTTAAACCCCATACCGGTTGCCGGAATATCTGTTTCAATAATAATATATCCAGCTGCGCTGTCCTCTTTAGTTCTAAGAGGTCTGTAAGTATAATTTTTATTGTTACGCGTCACATTCCACTGCTTACGGCATTCTATCAGATCAGACTTTACTGTTGAAGCATAGTCATCATATGCCACCTTTTTCCCAAGTGCATCACTATTTTCCGTATCATATATGTAATAGCCTACTGTATTTTTGTATAATATAAGTGAAATACGATTTATTTTGTTTTCCTGAGCAAAACTCATTAATTTTTTCTGATGAATCTGGTAATTTGCATCGGGATTTCGGTGTTCATGATATTCTTTGGCTTCATCAGAATTAATCTCCAGTGCAGCAAAACTTGCTGCTGTTTCAGATACCATAAACTCATCTATCTTCCTACTGTCAGTTACAACTTTGTTATAAACTGAGGCAATGACTATATATACTATAAGCAACAACAGGTAAAGAAAAAGTACCATCTGCTTTTTTGCTGATTTTTTCAACTCTGATCCCCCCAAAGTTTTTATACTCTTATAGTATAACACTTTTTTTTCAGAAATTCAACCAAACAGCAATAAATATTTTATTCAACATCATCATTATAAACAAAAACAGAACTGTTGTTGAAAAACAGTTCTGTTTTTTGGTTGTTATTAATATTATTACATGTTCATTGGCGGTATCTGCGGATGATCCGGATTAAAGTTCTCTGTTTTTTCGTTCTTTATAACTTCAACTTTGTTATAGATATCCATGCCAGTACCAGCAGGAATAAGTTTACCGATAATAACATTTTCCTTAAGTCCAAGAAGATGATCGCTCTTTCCTCTGATGGCAGCATCAGTAAGTGCCTTGGTTGTTTCCTGGAAAGATGCAGCTGAAAGGAAGCTTTCTGAACTTGAGGAAGCTTTTGTGATACCCTGAAGAACAGGTACAGCTGTAACAAGCGAGATACCAAACTCACCAGCATCAATTCTTGACTGGAGTTCTGCATTGATTGCATCAATTTCCTTCTTGTCAACAAGTGAACCAGGAAGGAGATAACTGCTTCCGCTGTCTTCTACCTTGATCTTTCTAAGCATCTGTCTTACGATTACTTCGATATGCTTGTCGTTGATGTCAACACCCTGAAGACGATAAACTTTCTGTACTTCATTAATAATATAATTCTGTACATGTTCCGGTCCCTGAACTGCAAGGATGTCCGCAGGGTAACAGTTACCTTCTGTAATCTTTGTACCCTTTTCTATTACTTCCCCGTCACGAACTCTTAACTTAAGGTTCCATGGAATCATGTATGATTCCTGTTCACCTGATTCTTCATCAGTAAGAATTACGTTCTTGGTTGTCTTAACTTCTTCTATATTTACGCGGCCGCTGATTCTTGCAATGATTGCAGCATTCTTAGGACGACGGCTTTCGAAAAGTTCTTCAACTCGTGGAAGACCCTGTGTAATATCTTCTGCTGACGCAATACCACCTGTGTGGAATGTACGCATTGTAAGCTGTGTACCAGGTTCACCGATTGACTGGGCTGCAATAACACCAACTGCTTCACCGACAGAAACGATGTTTCCGTTTGCAAGGTTAGCACCGTAACATTTAGCACAGACGCCCTGCTTAGCTTTACAGTGGAGTACTGAACGAATCTTGATTCTCTCAACGCCCATACCAACAATCTTGTTTGCATCGGCTTCAGTCATAAGCTTTGTCTTAGGAACTACCACTTCACCGGATTCCGGATCGCAGAGGTTATCAACAAGATAACGTCCTACAAGTCTTTCTGAAAGCGGTTCGATCATTTCGCTGCCATTTCTGATTTCGAAGATCTCAAGACCTTCTGTTGTTTCACAATCCTGTTCACGAATAATAACATCCTGAGATACATCAACAAGACGTCTTGTAAGATAACCTGAGTCAGCCGTTCTGAGAGCTGTATCGGCAAGACCCTTTCGTGCTCCTCGTGAAGAAATGAAGTATTCGAGAATGTTAAGACCTTCTCGGTAATTCGCTCTGATCGGGATTTCGATTGTTGTACCTGATGTGTTTGCGATAAGTCCACGCATACCTGCAAGCTGTCTGATCTGGTTGATACTACCACGGGCACCTGAGTCAGCCATCATGAAGATCGGGTTGTACTTGCCAAGATTTCCCTTAAGCGCTTCTGTTACATCATCTGTAGCCTTATTCCAGATTTCGATAACCTTCTTGGACTTTTCAGATGCTGAAATATAACCGTATTCAAACTGTTCAGTAATAGTATCAATCTTCTCCTGTGCACTCGCAAGAATATCCTTTTTCTGAGGAGGAATTGTAGCATCACATACGGCAACTGTAATAGCAGCCTTAGTTGAATACTTAAATCCAAGAGCCTTAATCTTATCAAGTACTTCTGATGTTGTTGTTGTTCCATGAATTCTGATACAGCGTTCGATGATATCTGAAAGCTGTTTCTTCTTTACAAGGAATGATATTTCAAGATCAAACTGTTTGTCTGAATCTGTTCTGTCCACGTAACCAAGATTCTGAGGAATATTTTCATTGAAGATAAGTCTTCCGACTGTACAGTCGATTATCTTTGAAACCTTTCTTCCTCCGATATCCTTTGTTACTCTCACCTTGATCGGTGCGTGAAGTGAAACCGCATGCTCGTTATATGCCATAAGAGCTTCGTTTACATCTCTGAATACCTTGCCTTCGCCATGGTCACCTTCCTTAAGCATTGTCAGGTAGTATGAACCGAGTACCATATCCTGTGTAGGAACAGCAACCGGACGTCCGTCTGAAGGCTTGAGAAGGTTGTTAGCTGCAAGCATAAGGAAACGTGCTTCTGCCTGCGCTTCTGCTGAAAGCGGGAGATGCACAGCCATCTGGTCTCCATCGAAGTCGGCGTTATAAGCTGTACATACGAGTGGGTGAAGTTTAAGTGCACGACCTTCAACAAGAACAGGTTCAAACGCCTGAATACCAAGTCTGTGAAGTGTAGGAGCTCGGTTAAGAAGAACCGGATGATCCTTAATTACGTTTTCAAGAGCATCCCATACTTCTGTCTTTGCTCTGTCAACAAGCTTTCTTGCACTCTTAATATTAGCTATAACCTTTGTATCAACAAGTCTCTTAAGTACAAAAGGTTTAAAGAGTTCGAGGGCCATTTCCTTAGGAAGACCGCACTGGTACATCTTAAGTTCAGGACCGACAACGATAACCGAACGGCCCGAGTAGTCAACACGCTTACCGAGAAGGTTCTGTCTGAATCGTCCCTGTTTACCCTTGAGCATATCTGAAAGTGACTTTAACGCTCTGTTGTTAGGACCGGTAACAGGTCGGCCGTGTCTACCGTTATCTATAAGCGCATCAACAGCTTCCTGAAGCATACGCTTTTCATTTCTGACAATAATATCCGGAGCTTCAAGAGTGAGCATCCTCTTAAGTCTGTTGTTTCTGTTAATAACTCTTCTGTAAAGATCATTAAGATCCGATGTAGCATAACGTCCGCCATCAAGCATAACCATAGGTCTGATATCCGGAGGAATTACCGGAACTGCGTCAAGAACCATCCACTGTGGCTTGTTTCCTGAAAGTCTGAATGCTTCAATGATTTCAAGACGTTTCAGGAGCTTTATCTTCTTCTGTCCTGAAGGAAGATCCTTAAGCTCATCCTTAAGTTCATTTGAAAGCCATACAAGTGAATTAACCCAGTTATCTTTGTTAGCTATCTCATCGAATTCACCGTTTACATTTGCATCAGCAATATTACGGTTGAAAAGTTCTTCGATATACGCTGAACCTGTCTTTACTGTTATACGTTCTTTATAGCCGTTTTCTTCCTGTTCTCTGTTGAAACGCATAACCTTGTGCAGATATACTGATCTCTTTACAACCTGACCAGGTTCATAATTAGGATTACCAGCATTGTCTACGATAATGTAAATTCTCTTGCAGAGATAATCAGTAATTTCACTTTCTGTAAGGCCTGTTACCTTAGAGAACTGGCCGATATGCTGAGTAATATATTCATCATATCTTTCAGGATCGTATTCCTCAAGAAGTTCCTTTATCGCTTCAGCACCCATCTCAGCGTAAAAATCATCGCCGTATTTTTCAAGTGCGTCGTTATATTCCTTTTCAGAAAGGAGCTGCTTCTTTGTAAACTCTGTAGCATTGCCTGAATCGACAACTATATACTTTGTAAAGTAAAGTATTTCTTCAAGACGCTTCTGTGATACTTCGAGTACCTGACCTATTCTTGAAGGTGTACCCTTGAAATACCAGATATGAGAAACAGGAGCTGCAAGTTCAATGTGTCCCATTCTTTCACGTCTTACCTTTGCACGTGTTACTTCAACGCCGCAACGGTCACAGACTTTGCCCTTGAATCTTATTTTTTTGAACTTTCCGCAGTGACATTCCCAGTCCTTTGTAGGCCCGAAAATTCTTTCACAGAAAAGACCATCACGTTCTGGTTTCTGTGTTCTGTAGTTTATTGTTTCAGGACGTTCAACCACACCATATGACCATGCTCTAATCTGATCAGGTGAAGCGAGGCCTATTTTTATTGATTTGAATTCGTTAAATTCCAAAGCGCTATCCTCCCATATCAGAGGCAAGATGTAAAAAGAAGTAAACTTCTCTTTACACTTACTCTGTACTTAAACTTCTATCTATCAAAATTCGTCATTATCTTCGTCGGAAGCAAGACTGTCAAAACTGAAATCTGAATCCAGATCATCATTAAAGTCCATGTCCTGATCTTCCCCGCCGCCTTCAACAGCGAGTCCGGATTCATTTCCTTCCTCTGAATCATAATATTCATCTGTAGCCGGCATTATTGTATCCTCCGGTGCTGCTACAGCCTGTGGGATTATATCGTCATCATCAAATGTCTGCTTAAGGTCAATTTCCTGTTCATCAGCATCAAGAACCTTAACATCAAGACCAAGTGACTGAAGTTCCTTGATAAGAACCTTGAACGCTTCTGGGAAACTTGGCTTAGGAACGTTCTGTCCCTTAACAATAGCTTCGTATGTGTTTACACGTCCTACTGTATCGTCTGACTTAACTGTAAGGATTTCCTGAAGTGTATAAGCAGCACCGTAAGCTTCAAGTGCCCAAACTTCCATTTCACCGAAACGCTGTCCACCGAACTGTGCTTTACCACCCAGCGGCTGCTGTGTAACAAGTGAGTAAGGACCAACTGAACGTGCGTGAATCTTATCATCAACAAGGTGATGAAGCTTAAGGTAATACATGTAACCAACTGTAACTCTGTTATCAAATGGTTCACCGGTACGTCCGTCATAAAGCGTGAACTTACCGTCTTCATTAAAGTCAACACCGTTAAAGAGCATATCCGGATCATCAACCATCTTGAGTCGCTTGTCTGCTTCGTTAAAGCATGCACGGATATCTTCTTCGTGTGCACCGTCAAATACCGGAGTCATGATCTTCCATCCAAGTGCCTTGGCTGCGATACCAAGATGAACTTCAAGAACCTGACCGATGTTCATTCGTGAAGGAACGCCGAGAGGATTAAGAACGATATCAAGAGGTGTACCGTCTGGAAGGAACGGCATGTCTTCCTGTGGAAGAATACGTGAAACGACACCCTTGTTTCCGTGACGACCAGCCATCTTGTCTCCGACAGAAATCTTTCTCTTCTGAGCAATATAGCAGCGAACGAGCATATTTACACCCGGACTTAATTCATCACAGTTTTCTCTTGTGAATATCTTAACGTCAACAATTACACCGGCTTCACCATGTGGAACCTTAAGTGAATTGTCACGAACTTCTCTTGCTTTTTCGCCGAAAATTGCCCTGAGGAGACGTTCTTCCGCTGTAAGTTCTGTTTCACCCTTTGGTGTAACCTTACCTACAAGAATATCACCTGCATGAACCTCAGCACCTACACGGATAATACCGTTTTCATCGAGATCCTTAAGAGCGTCATCACCTACGTTAGGAATATCTCTTGTAATTTCCTCAGGTCCGAGCTTTGTATCTCTGGCCTCGATCTCATATTCTTCTATGTGAATTGAAGTGTACATGTCTTCACGAACGAGTCTCTCATTGAGAAGTACAGCGTCTTCGTAGTTATAACCTTCCCAGGTCATAAATCCGATAAGGGCATTCTTACCAAGTGAGATTTCACCGTTGCATGTTGCAGGACCATCAGCAAGTACCTGTCCCTTTGTTATCTTTTCTCCTGTACTTACTATCGGGCGCTGGTTAATACATGTACCCTGGTTTGAACGTTTAAACTTTGTAAGCTTGTATTTGTGATCGATGTGGTTTTCGTCCTTTACAACGATCTCATCTGCACATACTGAAACAACTTCACCGTTACAGTCAGCAACAATACATACACCTGAGTCAACAGCTGCCTTGTATTCCATACCTGTACCAACGATTGGATTTTCAGTTTTAAGAAGCGGAACGGCCTGTCTCTGCATGTTTGAACCCATGAGAGCACGGTTGGCGTCGTCGTTCTCGAGGAATGGAATCATAGCCGTAGCAACAGATACAACCATCTTAGGCGATACGTCCATGAAATCAACAATTTCGTTGTCGCATTCAAGAATCTTGTCTCTGAAACGTGCATTAACCTTTGTTCTTGCAAACTTTCCTTCTTCAGTAAGAGGTTCGTTAGCCTGAGCAACCACGTAGTTATCTTCAACGTCAGCAGTCATATAAACTACTTCGTTTGTTACAACACCTGTTGTCTTGTCTACCCTACGATAAGGTGCTTCAATGAATCCGTATTCGTTAATTCTTGCGAATGTAGCAAGATATGAGATAAGTCCGATGTTAGGACCTTCAGGAGTTTCGATAGGACACATTCTGCCGTAGTGACTGTAGTGAACGTCTCGAACCTCAAATCCGGCTCTGTCTCGTGAAAGACCGCCAGGACCAAGAGCTGAAAGACGTCTCTTATGTGTAAGTTCTGCAAGAGGGTTTGTCTGATCCATGAACTGTGACAATGGTGAAGAACCAAAGAATTCTTTAATTGCAGCAGTTATAGGACGGATATTTACGAGTGACTGAGGAGTAATTGTATCCATTTCCTGAGTCTGAGTATTCATTCTTTCGCGAATAACTCTCTCCATTCTTGCAAAACCGATTCTGAACTGATTCTGGAGAAGTTCGCCTACAGAACGAATTCTTCTGTTTCCAAGATGGTCAATATCATCTACATTACCGATGCCTGAGCAAAGGTTGAGGAAATAGCTGATAGTCGCAAATATATCATCAAGAATAATGTGTTTCGGAATAAGTTCTTCAATTCGGTTCTTGACATTTTCTTCAATTTCTGCATCATCAGATGAGTTTTCGAGGATTTCCTTAAGAACCTTAAAGTAAACTTTTTCGTTTATTTCATACTTGGTAACATCAAAATTAACATACTTTGTTATGTCAACCATACCGTTACCGATAATCTTTACTTCTTTTTCAACAAGCTTTGTTTTCTTTTCGCCTGTAGGAGTCGTATAGTCTTCCTTAACTTCAACAGTAACGAAAGCTTCCATTACGCCGGCCTGTTCAATCTCAAGAGCCTTCTCGTAATTAATCATTTCTCCTTCGTCAGCCATGAATTCACCTGTGAGAGGATTTACAACAGGTCTTGAGAGAACATGACCGGAAAGTCTTGAAGCTATACCAAGCTTTTTGTTGTATTTGTATCTTCCGAATTTGCAGAGATCATATCTCTTTGCATCAAAGAAGAGGTTATTAAGATGTGAAAGGGCACTTTCAACCGTCGGAGGTTCACCCGGACGAAGTTTCTTGTATACGTCGATAAGAGCGTCAGAGTTATTCTTTGTTCCATCCTTCTGGATAATTGTCTGATTAAGTCTCTCATCAAAACCAAAGAGTTCTTCGATTTCTTCGTCTGTACCCACACCAAGCGCTCTGATAAATGTTGTAAGAGGAATCTTCCTGTTCTTATCTATACGAACATATACAACATCGTTTGAATCCATTTCGTATTCGAGCCAGGCACCACGGTTCGGGATTACTGTGGACTTGTATAAGTTTTTACCAGTCTTATCCTTTTCAAAAGAATAATATACACCAGGAGATCTGACAAGCTGTGATACAATAACACGCTCAGCACCGTTAATTACAAACGTACCACTATCTGTCATAAGCGGGAAATCACCCATGAAGATTTCGCTTTCCTTGACGTCACCTGTTTCCTTATTCCAGAGTTTAGCTGTAACTCTGAGTGGTGCAGCATAAGTAACGTCACGCTCTTTACATTCTGCAATTGAGTACTTCGGAGTGTCATCAATCTTGTATCCTGTAAAAGTTAAAACAAGATTTCCGTTGTAGTCAGTAATAGCTGCTACATCATGAAAAACTTCTTTGAGACCTTCCTCTTTGAACCATTTGTAAGAATTTTTCTGTACTTCGATAAGATTCGGCATTTCAAGAGCTTCATTGATTTTACCGAAGCTCATTCTGGTATTTTTTCCGAGCTGTTTAGGCTTGACATTCACCATAGGTGTCTGGTCCTCCTTTTTTGTTGATAATCTGTTTTAAGAAATGGTTGAATTTCTTTGTGGCAGAAACAATAAAATTTGAAAACTATTGCTATTTTTTTATATCTGTGATATACTATTACATATATCGCAGGCATAAATTTAGCCATTTTGATACATTATATTATTATACTATAGTATCATCTGTATGTCAATGATAAAACACCGTAAAAATTAAAGATTGTTACTTTATCCGTATTTTCTTTTAGAATATACGGATTTTTTGTTTATTTAATCCATTGAGAAATTTCACAAAAAATTTCTGTAATTCTGCATAAAAAAATTTTCTTCTGTTATATATTGATTTTTATTCCATAATATGATAATATAATTTATGGAAACAAATACATTTAATGGGAGGAATAATAATGTTTTCCAAGATTAACACTATGGGACTTTTTGGACTGAATGCATTTTCAGTAGATGTTGAAACGGATATCAGCATAGGACAACCGGCTTTTGAGATAGTCGGTCTGCCGGATATGGTAGTAAGAGAGAGCCGGGAAAGAATTAAATCGGCAATGAGGGCGGGAGGAATAAAATTTCCTAATGCACGAGTCATGATTAACCTTGCTCCTGCGGATACTAAAAAAAGCGGATCTGTTCATGATCTTGCAATTTTTATGGGAATACTAACAGCCATGAACTGCATAAGCGGAAATCTGGATGACTGCTGTTTCATAGGTGAAGTTTCCCTTAACGGAAACGTACGGCACGTAAACGGAGTTCTGCCTATGACACTCATGGCTATGAAAAGCGGGATAAAAAATATTTTTGTACCTTTTGATAATGCTTTTGAAGCATCAGTAGTTGACGGAATACATGTTTATGGTGTAAAATCTATTATAGACCTCATTGCACATTTTTCCGGCGGAGATAAGATTAAGGTTTCAGAAAAATATACAGCTCCCGAATCAGCTAATATTGATACGCTTGATTTTTCTGACATAAAGGGACAGCATACTGCAAAGCTTGCCCTTGAAATAGCCGCTGCAGGCGGACATAACGCGCTACTAATCGGAAGTCCCGGCAGTGGTAAGAGCATGCTTTCCAAAAGACTTCCCGGGATACTTCCGCTTATGACTTTTGAGGAATCAATAGAAACCACAAACATACATTCTATTTCCGGACTTCTCGACAAGGATACACCACTCGTAACTGCAAGACCGTTCAGAGCCCCGCACCATACGATTTCTTCGGCCGGTCTTGCCGGAGGAGGAACCATACCGCATCCCGGAGAAATATCTCTGGCTCACAACGGACTGCTGTTTCTTGACGAGCTGGCGGAATTCGACAGAAAAACCCTGGAGATTCTAAGACAGCCTCTGGAGGAACAGAAGGTTACCATATCACGTGCAAACGGAACAATAACCTACCCTTCATCCATAATGCTAGTTGCAGCTATGAATCCCTGTCCGTGCGGTTTTTTCGGACATCCGAGGAAAAAATGCATATGCACTCAAAAACAAGTTTCAAACTATCTTTCGAAAATTTCAGGCCCCCTTCTTGACAGACTTGACCTTCATGTGGAAGTGGCACCGGTTGAGTTTGAACATCTTTCTTCAGCAGCCAGAGAAGAAGCAACATCAGAAATACGAAAACGTGTACAGGCTGCGCGTGAAATACAGATTGAAAGATTCAAAGGAACAGATATTTCCTGCAACGCCAGGATTACACCGTCAAAACTGCACGAATTCTGTCCCCTCGATAGTGATGCGAATACATTCATGAGTGCTGTTTTTGATAAAATGGGGCTGTCAGCACGTGCATATGACAGAATACTTAAAGTTTCAAGAACTATTGCCGACCTTGACGGCAGTGATATTATAAAAAAACGACATCTCTCACAGGCTGTTCAGTACAGATCTCTTGACAGAAAGTACTGGAATCAGGGCGTCTGAATTTACACTACACCAGAACAGGAATGAACACAATGATAAAACTTATTGCCAGCGATATGGACGGTACACTACTCGATGAAAATAAAAATTTTCCGCCTGATTTTTTCGATATTCTTAGAAGGCTGGAAAAAAACAATATTCGCTTCATAGTCGCAAGCGGAAGATCTTACAGAGCCCTTGAACCTCTTTTTAATGAACACGCAGACCGTATGACCTTTATCTGCGACAACGGTGCATACATAGTCAGAGACGGAAATACCGAATTTGTCAGCGGTATTGCACCGGAAACGGTAACAGAAATAATAAGAACATGCCGTAAAAAACTTCCTTCTGTTTATCCGGTTCTGTGCGGAAACAACGGAATCTATGTGACGGATCATTTTAAAGGTAATTCTGCAAGGGAACTTGGATTTTACTATAACTCCCGCATACTCCTCGATAATCCGGAGGAACTTGACGACACTATCTTTAAAATTGCTCTGTATGATGAAAAAAATCCGGCAGAATACTCATTTCCTGTTCTTAACGAAATATTCGGAAGTTATCTTACCCTTCAGGTTTCGGGACATCTCTGGATGGATATCATGAATCCGGGAATAAACAAAGGAACTGCTCTTGAAAAAATCCAGAAATCGCTTGGTGTTTCACCAGAAGAAACAATGGCCTTCGGTGACTTTTACAATGACGTAGAGCTTCTGAAACGCGCCGGGTACAGCTATGTCATGGCTAACGCAAATGCTGATATGAAAAAATACGGAAAGTACTCCGCCGACAGCAACGAAAACTACGGCGTTACAAAGGCTGTTACAGAATATCTGGACAGACATAATCTTGCATGATAAGGAGATAATGAAACTTACATGAATAACTTTATGAAAAGCTTTACCGGTGCTGCCAGGAAATATTTTAAAAATCTGGATAAACTTCTGCTTCTGGCTGTAGTTATCTGTACCTTACTCGGAATAACTCTTCTCTATTCGCTGGCAGCAAACGGAACTATCGAACACCGCGATTTTAAAACACAGTCAGTATCAATGATAATTGGTTTTACAATCTGTATAGTAATATCTTTTTTTGACTATCAATCCATTGCTAAGCTATGGTTTCTTTATGTCCCCGCCGCACTTATACCTGTTTTGCTGACTTTTACATCACTCGGAGTAGGTGTTGACGGAGCAGACGACGTAGCATGGCTGAGAATCGGAACAATTTCATTTCAGCCAGCTGAAATACTTAAAATCGCATTTCTTCTCTCGTTCTCATTTCATCTGTACAAAGTCAGAGAGGATCTGAATAATCTGATAAATATCTTTCTGCTGTGTGTTCACGGCGCTATTCCGGTACTTCTTGTCGTAAAGCAGGGAGATCATGGTACAGCACTTGTATTTATCATGATGTTTCTCGTAATGCTCTATTCAGCCGGATTATCAATATTCTATATCATTCCGGCACTTCTGACGGTTCCTGTTGCCGCTTTCTTTGCATGGCAGTATCTGCTTGGCCCTGTTCAGAAAGACCGTATCCTCATACTCTTTAATCCCGGAACAGATCCTGAGGGAATTGAATGGCAGCAGGATCTCGGACTTGCAGATCTTGCATCGGGTGGAACATTCGGGAACGGTCTTTTTGACGGAAAAAGAAATGTAAACCCTGAGATTCACAATGATTTTATTTTTGCGTATGTAGGTTATGTATTCGGATTTGTCGGATGTGTTGCTCTCATTTTTCTGCTGGCATTTATCTGCATAAAAATAATAGCTGACAGCCGCATAGCAAAAGATGAACTCGGAAAGAACATTTGTATGGGTGCTTTTGCCATGATTTTCACACACTGTACCATGAACATAGGAATGGTTCTCAAAGTAATGCCGGTTATAGGTATCCCGCTTCCGTTTGTAAGTGCAGGTGGTACAGCCCTTGTAAGTATGTATGTGATAATCGGACTGGTTTTAAGTGCAAGACAGCACAATGAAAAGATTTATAGGATGTTTGCCTAAAAATATCATTGACATATTTCATAAAAAAATGATATAATAATTATATTCAATAACTAAATTTCAGAAAGGAATTTACCTTATGACAAATCAGCTCTGTATAGTCCTTGATTTCGGTGGCCAGTACAACCAGCTCATCGCAAGAAGAGTCCGCGAATGCGGTGTTTACTGCGAAATCAAAAAATTTGACACACCAATCGAAGAGATTAAAGCACTTAATCCGACTGGTATTATCTTTACCGGTGGTCCTAATAGTGTTTATGACGAAACTTCACCACACATCTCAAAGGAAATTTTCGAACTTGGTATTCCGGTTCTCGGTATATGC
>JAEDJV010000056.1 GCA_016296165.1 Oscillospiraceae bacterium
TCAGTAATAATCTGCAGGCTGATATATACAATCCGTTCAGTATAATAAATGCCTTTAATAAAATGGAGATAGAAGATTACTGGTTTAAATCTGGAACTCCAACATATCTTGCAAAGCTTCTGGAGGGACATAATATAAATATGCAGAAGCTGACTTCGAATGAATATAAATCAAAATATTTTGTCGATTATCGTGCTGATTCGGAAAGTCCTCTTGCGATGTTGTATCAAAGCGGATATCTGACAATCAAAGGTTACGACAAGTATGATAAAGTTTACAGACTTGATTACCCGAACGATGAAGTCAGAAGCGGATTTGGCACACTCATAGCTAATGGTTATTTCAGAAAAGACAATGAGGATATCGACAGCTGGATACTGAATTTGAACCGTATGCTTAGACGATGCGACCTTGACGGGGTACGTGATGCATTTACATCATTCCTCTCATCAATACCCTATGAGGCAAACAAGGATGAACGTGCAAAAGACTTTGAAACACATTTTTCATACACATTCTATATAATAAACCGTTTACTTGGCTGCTGTACAACATTGATCGAAAAGCCAAACAGCAAGGGCAGGGCAGATGTTATTATTGAGAGCGAAAACGATGTGTTTATCTTTGAATTTAAGCTTGACGGAAGTGCTAAAGAAGCTCTGAAACAGATAGAAGAAAAACAGTATGCTGTTCCGTATCTTAGTGACAGGCGTGCTGTTCATAAAATCGGTGTGAATATTTCAAGTGAAAGCAGAACAGTTGATCAGTGGATTGTGGCAGAATAAGTACGTTCAGCAGAGTGAGGATTATATTCCGGGGACTACATATTACTAAGGTGATAAAAAACAGAAATGAGGTATTTGTCATGTCAGTTAAAGAAAAAATAAACAATCTGAAATGTTTTACGGATCTTCATATCCACATTGATGGTTCAGTTTCAGTAAAGTCGGCCAGAGAA
Organism: Oscillospiraceae bacterium; assembly: GCA_016296165.1. Lineage (GTDB taxonomy): Bacteria > Bacillota > Clostridia > Oscillospirales > Ruminococcaceae > HUN007. Next base: position 959 of record JAEDJV010000056.1, read on the forward strand.
TTAGCGGTTATTGAAAATATTACTCTTCCTGAAGAAGATGAACAGCTGAAGAATATGCTTATGGTTTCTGATGACTGCCATAATCTCAATGAATATCTTGAAAAATTTACTCTTCCGGTTTCGCTTATGCAGAGTAAAGAGAGTTTAAAAAAATGTGCTTACAACCTGTGTACTGAACTTAGGGAAAATGGTCTTATGTATGCAGAACTTCGTTTTGCTCCGCAGAAACACTGTGAAAAAGGTCTTAGTCAGGAAGAAGTGGTTCAGGCTGTACTTGAAGGAATAAAAAGTTCAGGTTTTTCAGCGGGACTTATCCTGTGCTGCATGCGTGATGGCAGCGATAATAAAAAAGAAAATCTCGAAACAATCCGGCTTACAGGAAAAAATCTTGGAAATGGTGTATGTGCATGTGATCTTGCAGGGGCAGAGGCTCTGTTCCCTAATGAACAGTATGATTACGTTTTCAGAACACTAAACGAATTAAAAATTCCGTTTACTGTTCATTCAGGTGAAGTGCTTGGTGCAGATAGTGTAAGATATGCGGTTGAAAACGGCGCTTTTAGGATAGGGCATGGTGTTCGCTCAGTGGAAGATGAAGAGGTGGTTGATCTTTTAATAAAAAAAGACATACCTCTTGAGATATGTCCTACAAGTAATATTAATACATGTGTTTTTGAAAAAATAAGTGATATGCCTGTGGCTGAACTGCTAGGCAAAGGCGTTATAGTTACTTTAAATACAGATAACACAAGTGTGTCATCCACAGACATAAAAAGAGAGTACATAAAGATTTCTGAAGCATTTGACTTTGACCTTGGTAAGATTAAAAAAATTATTCAGAACTCCGTCAGATCATCTTTTGCTGATGATGAAATGAAGAGAAAAATGTTTGAAATAATAGACAGGGAATTTGAAAATTAAGGAAGGTTTGTCATCTGCTTTTTTACAAAAGTTATGAAACGAAATTTGATTCCCTGATATTCTTTTAATTCAGAACGTTCTTTTATATACCAGTTTTCGTTTTCTTCAAAATCCATTATGTGTTTATCAGCGGGTTTTGATGAATAAATTCTTGTGATGTACGCAGTATCGCATAAGTCTGAAAGTAATTTATATATTTGCTCACCACCTATGACAAATACTTTATCATCCGGCGTATTACTGATTATTTTTCTAAGTTCAGAGACGCTTCGACAGGTTTCTGCCCCTTCCTCTGAAAACTCAGAATCATGTGTAAAAATTATGTTTCTTCTTCCCGGAAGAGGTTTTACTGGAAGTGATTCAAAAGTTTTACGACCCATGATAACAGTATTGCCATAGGTTTTTTCTTTAAAGAATTTTTTGTCTTCTGGAATGTCAAAAAGGAGATCTCCTTCGTTTCCGATTCCGTTGTTGTTATCAGCTGCAGCAATAATAATCATAATGTTTTAAGTGAGTTCAGCATTTCGTATGCAGATTTTTTCAGAACAGGATTAAAAGCATAAGGATCCAGTTCGCAGAGGGGTTTTAGTACAAACTCTCTGTTTGCCATGTCGATGTGAGGAATCGTAAGAGTGTCATCGTGTATTATAAGATCGTCATACAGGATTATATCCACATCAAGAGTACGCGGACCCCAGTGAATTTTTCTTTCTCTTTTTGCATTTTGTTCAGCTGTACATGTAAGTTTATGAAGTTCATGAGGATAGAGTAGTGTTTTAAGTTCGACGCAGCAGTTTATAAATTTATCCTGATCTGTTACACCGTATGGTTCAGTTTCGATATATGAAGAAACTTTTACTTCTTTGCATTCTTCAGAAGAAGAAATAAGCTCTACTGCTTCATTTATATATTTTTCTCTGTCACCGATGTTGGAACCGAGTGAAAGAAACACTCTGTGCCATTTTCTCCGGATGCATACACTCACATGTTCAAGCGGCAGCAGAATAGGAGCCCATGGTTTTTTTACCTCTGTCTGTACCATTTGTACTGCATCATATTTTTTAAGGATAGTTTCACAGATTTTTTCAGCAGCAGTTTCAATCAGTTTGAAAGTGTTGTTCTCCATCAGCTGCTTTACGGTGTGACAAATCTGAGCATAGTTTACTGAATTTTCAAGGTCGTCGGTAGTTCCTGCTTTTCGGGTATCCAGATGAATCTCGACAGATATGAGAAATTTCTGACCGAGAATATTTTCTTCTTTCAGAACACCGTGATTTGAAAAAATCTCAAGATCTTTTATACAAATAATATCCATAATTAAATTTTACCCAATATTTTTTCAGTCATAAGGATTGCACGTTTGTTTTCCTTTATATCATGTACTCTGACGAACAGGCAGTTTTTCTGAACAGCCATAACGGTTGTAACCAGTGTTCCTTCAAGTCGTTCAGTTACAGGAAGATCAAGAGTGAGTCCTATCATTGATTTTCTGGATGTTCCAAGAAGTATCGGCAGACCAAGTTTATTGAGAACTTCGAGTTTGTTTGTAAGTTCGAGATTCTGCTCAAGGGTTTTCGCAAAACCTATTCCGGGATCCAGCATAATCATATCTCTGGTCAGTCCCGCACGTTCTGCGATAGTAACGCTTTCTTCAAGGTCGGAAACAACATCAAAGAGAAAATCTTTATAGTCCGTTTTTTTTCTGTTGTGCATAAGGCATACCGGTTTGTTGTATTTTCCGGCGAGAGCTGCCATCTGACCTTTGTCATATCTGAACCCCCAGATGTCATTTATCAGGTCGGCTCCGGCTTTTACAGCATTTTCAGCTACAGAAAATTTGTATGTGTCAATAGAAACAGGAATATCAAAGTTTGCCTTAATTTTTTCGATAACCGGACAAACACGTTCAGATTCTTCGGCCTCTGAAACTTTTATATATCCCGGACGGGTGGATTCACCTCCGATATCTATGACATCAACACCTTCCTTAATCATTTGTTCAGCGTGTTTCAAAGCTTTATCTATCGTATTGAATTGTCCGCCGTCTGAAAAAGAATCAGGTGTTACATTGAGTATTCCCATGATATATGTGTGTCCCGAAAACTCACGGTTTGAAATTTTCATTTTATATTCCTCTCTTCTTAATAAACAAGCGTTTTATTTTTCTTTTCCTCTGACCAGTTGCATTCTGAATATGCTTTACAGTCAAAGCAGGTTCTTGATAGTTTATCCGCTTTGCAAATAAGCATATCCAGAGGCGAAGCATTTGTGTCGAATTTATCATGCCTGTGAGACAGAATTGCTGTGATGATTTCCCTGGTCTCAGTTTGTGAATATCCACAGTCAGAAAGAATCTGTTCTGCGATATCTGCGCCTGCCTGACTATGGGAAATACCGTGTTCGTATTCAGCATTTCTTCCTATATCATGCAGGAGTGCAGCAGCATATACAATATCTTTTGAAATATCCAGCTGATGTTCAAGTGCCATGATGTAAGCGATTCTTGCTACAGAAATAATGTGTTCCATCCCGTGTCTGCAAAAAATTCTGTCAGATTCTCTTTCTTCCGTTTTTTTTATCAGTTCAGTAAATGTTTTGTGTTTGAGGATTTTTTCAAATCTGAAATTCATGGTTTAGATTCTCCGTTTACATATCGTTTGATGCTGTTCATGAAAGACAGGGAGCCGAAGGCGATTATTATATCTGTATTTTCCTTGAGACTTTTGTCAACAGCATCAGAAATACTTTCAGCAGTAACCACGTTCGGATTATACTGTCTGATAGTTTCAGACAGTACCTCTGCATCAAGACCCCGTTTTCCTTCTGTACATACTGTGAAGATCTTGTCAGCCCTTTTGGCTGTAATACGTGCGATCTCGCTGAAATTTTTATCACTGAAAGTACCCATTATGTATGATATCCGGCTGTCACTGAAATATATATCAATTGACTCTCTTAACCTGACTGCCGCCGATACGTTGTGTGCACCGTCAATTATAATCATAGGGTATGTGTTTTTTATTACTTCAAATCTTCCGGGCCATTTTGCTTCAAAAAGACCATCGTATATATTCTGATCTGATATGTTAAATCCATTATTGTTAAGTACCTGACAAGCGTCAATGCATAAAACTGCATTTTCAGTCTGGAATTTTCCGAGCATGGAAAGTCTGATATCTGAAAAGTTATTATAGGAGAAATATTGAATACCGTCTTTGTATCTGTAATTGGTGATATTGTATATTTTAGATATCTTCAGATATGCTGATTTTTCATGACAGACATTTCTGATTACTTCAATTACCGAAGGATTCTGAGTAAGAGTAACTACGTTTCCGCCAGGTTTTATTATTCCGGCTTTTTCAGCAGCAATTTTTTCTATGGTATCTCCAAGAAACATGGTATGCTCCAGACTTATTGAAGTGATAAGCGAAAGAATACTTTCTGAAATAATGTTTGTTGCATCATTTTTTCCGCCCATGCCTGCTTCCAGTAAAACTACATCACAGTTTTTATCAGCAAAAAAACAAAATGCCAGAGCAGTTTCAAGTTCAAAAGTTGTTGGATGAGGAAATCCTTCTGATACTATTTTTTTAGCAGCATTTTTTACTTTTTCTGTGTAAAAAGCAAATTCCTCTTCACTTATATTGCAGTTATCATACTGGATTTTTTCAAGATAGTCCATAACTGCAGGGGATACATATCGTCCGGTTTTATAGCCGGCTTTTCTCAGGATGCTGTTCAAAAAAGTTCCTGCTGATCCCTTTCCGTTTGTTCCGGCTATGTGTATTATCTTAAGTGAATTCTGTGGATCTGAGAGTTCACTACACAATCTTTTTATACTGTCGAGTCCTGGTATAATCCCATATTTGTCAGTTTCTTTCAAGAAACCTACTGCTTCTGAAAAATTCATTAATCTTATGTCTCCCAAAAATATTTAGAGTATATAATGATAAGCGAAAAATATATGTGAATGCAAAATTGTTTTTTGTACTCACTATAATTATACTCTACATCATAAACAACTGTCAAGGAAACTGAAAATAAAAAATATGTATTCCATTATTAAAAAAAATGTGGTATAATTATCTTTGTTACAATTATTCTGAATGGAGGAACAAAAATGAATTACCAATTATTAAGCTTTGCCAGCGTTCTGCTTGCAGCTGCATCACCGGCTACAGGAGATACCAGAAATGCAAAAACTCCGATTATTATTGCAGTTATTGCTGTTGTACTTATTATCTTATGTCTTGTACTTGGCAGTAAGAAAGGCAACGGAGACGGGCCAAAGGATAAATAAAAAGACAGCCACAGTTTCTAACGCTGGAACTGTGGTATTTTTATTTTGTAACGTATATCCTGATATTTTTATGAATATTATTATACAGAAAATAAAAAATATCAGGAGGATATTATGAAAAAATATTATCCGGAAGGAATACTGACCGAGAGTCAGGAAAATGAAGACATAATAAACAGCGCTGAAAAGCTGGAAGAGGCACAGCGAAACGGACAGATAGTGGAAGCTTATGCTGTTGTCTGTGATAAAGATCACAATCTTATAGTAGATTTGCCTTGCATGAAAGGGATTATACCAAGAATTGACGGCGCAGCGGGGATTGAAGACGGAAGTGTAAGGGACATCGCCCTTATATCCAGAGTTAGTAAGCCTGTGTGCTTTAAAGTCAGTGATATTATAAAAGATAAATCGGGAAAGCCGGATTATGCCCTGTTGTCAAGAAGAGCAGCTCAGGAAGAATGTTATCAGAACTATATTTCACTGCTTAGACCTGGTGATATAATTGATGCGAAGGTAACGCACATAGAAAAGTTCGGATGCTTTGTTGATATAGGCTGCGGGATACCATCGCTGATTCCGGTTGACTCCATTTCTGTTTCCAGAATTTCTGATCCTGCTGATAGATTTAATATATATCAGAATATTAAGGCTATAGTAAAAACCACAGAACAAACAGGCAGATTTCCAAGAATTAATTTAACGCATAAGGAACTTCTAGGAACCTGGCTTGAAAACGCATCAGTATTCCATGCAGGAGAAACAGTTACCGGTATAATTCGATCTGTTGAGAATTACGGTGTATTTGTTGAACTTGCTCCCAATCTTGCCGGACTTGCTGAGAACAGGTACAATGTACATGCCGGACAGACTGCAAGCGTTTTTATAAAGGCTTTAATTCCGGATAAGATGAAAGTTAAGCTGGTAATTGCAGATGCGACCGAACGTGAAATAAAGAACAGGGATATAAAATACTATATCTCCGATAATCATATTGATTACTGGAGATACAGTACAGAAAATTCAAATAAAGTTATAGAGACATATTTTACTGATTTTACTGAGACTTGATTTTGTTTCTGTATGCCAGAGCTGCCTGCTCCTGTTTGTTGTCACCGAACTGGTAGTAAACCTTGTCTTTGATTTTGTCCGGAAGATACTGTTGAGCTACATAGTGATTTACATAGTTGTGCGGATATTTGTAACCAATTGCGTTGCCAAGACTGGCAGCACCGGAATAATGTCCGTCTTTGAGATATGCAGGGATATCGCCGTATTCACCATGTCTTACATCGTTAAGAGCTGCGTCAATCGCACATATTGCACTGTTTGATTTTGGAGAGGTACAGAGAAGGATAACGGCCTCAGCAAGCGGGATACGTGCTTCCGGCATTCCAAGCTGAAGTGCGGAGTCAACGCAGGCTTTTACTATCGATATTGCTGTCGGATGCGCCAGCCCGATATCTTCGGAAGCGATAACAAGAAGTCTTCTGCATATTGAAATAAGATCGCCTGCTTCAAGAAGTCTGGCGAGATAGTGAAGTGCGGCGTTTTCATCAGAACCTCTTATGGATTTTTGTAATGCGGAAATAATATTATAATGCTGCGAGCCGTCTCTGTCATAGTTCATATTGCTTCGCTGAGCAAGAGCTTTTACATCTTCAAGTGTTACATTTATGCCATTTTCGTTCGCGGTTCCTGAATACACACTTAATTCAGCGGTATTTATTGCTTTTCTTACATCTCCTCCGCACGAAAAAGATATATGTTCTATAACGCCGTCTTCAGCGGTTATTTTGTAGTTGTTTTCATTTTCGAGTATGCTGTAAGCACGTTTAACAGCTTCTGCAATATCCTCAGCATTGACCGGTTTGAATTCAAAAACGGTTGAACGGCTTATAAGAGCATTGAATACTGCAAAGTAGGGATTTTCAGTTGTTGAAGCTATAAGAGTAATCTGTCCGTTTTCTATATATTCGAGGAGACTTTGCTGCTGCTTTTTATTCAGATATTGTATCTCATCAAGATACAACAGAATTCCGTTGCAGCCTGAAAATGTATTTATATCAGAAATCACACTTCGTATATCTTCTGTCGATGCTGATGTGCCGTTAAGTTTATACAGGCTTTTACTTGTACTTTCTGCAATGATCCGTGCTACAGTAGTTTTTCCGGTACCTGACGGACCGTAAAATATCATGTTTGGAATTTTTCCGTTATTTATTATTTTTCTCAGAGGTTTATTCTCAGAAAGAAGATGTTTCTGTCCGACAACATCTTCTATTTTTTTTGGCCGGATTCTATCGGCTAGCGGTGATGACATTTTTCTAATCCTTCTTTCCGAAAAAAATTTTTCAGGGACTTAAAGAATAAGTCCCTGAAAATAAAATGTAAAATAAGTGTATTAAGATTATTCGTAGAGAGGATACTTGTTGCAGATAGCTGTTACGCCTTCTCTGATCTTATCAGCACTGTTTTCAAAATCTGTGCATGCAAGATAAATATATTCAGCAATCATCTTCATATCTTCTTCCTTGAGACCGCGGCTTGTAACAGCTGGTGTACCGATTCTTACACCACTTGTAATAAACGGACTCTGTGGATCGTTTGGAACTGCGTTTTTGTTTACTGTGATATATACTTCATCAAGTCTGTGTTCGAGTTCCTTACCTGTGATGTTGAATGACTGGAGATCAACAAGCATGAGATGATTGTCAGAACCGCCTGAAACAAGGTTAAAGCCTTTTTCCACAAGAGCATCTGCGAGTGCTTTTGCGTTCTTGACAACCTGCTGCTGATATTCTTTAAAGCTGTCCTTAAGGGCTTCACCGAAACAAACTGCCTTGGCAGCGATTACATGCATAAGAGGGCCGCCCTGAATGCCAGGGAAGATAGCTTTATTTATTTTCTTGGCAAGTTCTTCATCGTTTGTAAGAATGAGACCGCCTCTTGGTCCTCTGAGAGTTTTGTGTGTTGTTGTTGTTACAACGTCAGCATAAGGAACAGGAGACTGGTGGCAGCCTGCAGCTACAAGACCGGCAATGTGAGCCATGTCAACCATAAATAATGCTCCGACAGACTTTGCTATTGATGAAATTCTTTCAAAATCAATTGCTCTTGGGTAAGCACTTGCACCTGCAACGATGAGTTTTGGTTTGTTTTCCTTAGCGAGTTCTTCGAGCTTGTCATAGTCGATTCTTCCGTCATCGCCAAGACCATATGAAACGAAGTTGAAGTACTTACCTGACAGGTTTACAGGGGAACCATGTGTGAGGTGACCGCCATGAGCAAGACTCATACCGAGAACTGTATCGCCTGGTTCGAGAAGAGCGAAGTAAACAGCTGTGTTAGCCTGTGCGCCTGAGTGAGCCTGAACATTTGCGAAGTTAGCACCAAAGAGCTTCTTTGCACGTTCGATAGCAATGTTTTCAACTACGTCTACACATTCACATCCACCGTAGTAACGCTTGCCAGGATAACCTTCTGCGTACTTGTTGGTAAGTACTGAACCCATAGCAGCCATAACTTCAGGGGAAACGATGTTTTCGCTGGCGATAAGTTCGAGGTTTCTTCTCTGACGTCCGAGCTCACTGTTCATTGCTTCTGCAACTTCCGGATCAGAGTTTGCAATAAATCCGATTGAATCCATAAGATTGTTATACATAATAGATTGATTCTCCTTCTGAAAAAAATAATTAGATATTATTATTATAAACTATATCAGAAATAATTACAAGGTTATAAAGCAAAAAAAATTGTTATTTTAGTTATTTTAATTATTCTATTGAATTAATAGTATTAAAATGCTATAATATAAGAAGATTTTTTTGAAAGGTGAGGAATAAAAAAATGTTTGTATCAGAAAATCTCAGCGTAAATGAAAAAGGTAATCTTACCATAAACGGGGCAGATACAACTGTACTTGCAGAAAAGTACGGTACTCCTCTTTATGTTATGGACGAAGACATGATCAGAAAACACTGCCGTACATTCAGAAAAAGTATTGAAACATATTATGACGGACAGGGAATGGCATGTTTTGCAAGTAAGGCTTTTTCATGCAAGGAAATTTACCGCGTTATGCAGCAGGAAAATATGGGTATTGATGTAGTTTCATCCGGTGAAATGTATACTGCTTTCAAGGCGGGCTTCGATATGTCAAAAGCAGTTTTTCATGGAAACAACAAATCATCTGAGGAAATTGACATGGCGCTCGAGATGAAAGTCGGCCGCATAGTTGCTGACAATATTTTTGAACTTGAAACACTGGACAAAAAAGCGAAAGAGAAGGGTGTAAAGATTTCTGTTCTTCTTAGAATAAAGCCGGGCGTTGATGCACATACTCACAGTTTCATAAGCACAGGCCAGATTGACAGTAAGTTTGGTTTTGCTCTTGAAACCGGAGAAGCGTTTGACGCTGTGAAGAAAACACTTGAATGTCCGAATCTTGAATTCCGGGGACTTCACTGCCATATCGGATCAAGTATTCTTGATACACAGGGTTTTGTAGCTGCAGCTGAAATAATGATGAAGTTCATTAAACAGATTAAGGATGAGCTTGGATTTGAAGTAAGCGAACTTAATCTTGGCGGTGGTTTTGGTATTCGTTATGTGGAGAGCGATGATCCGCTTCCGTATGATGAATTTATGAACGCAGTAGCGAAGGTTGTTAATTCATACTGTAAGGAAAACGACGTGAAAAGACCGTTTATTCTCATTGAACCGGGCCGTTCAATAGTAGGTCCTGCCGGTATTACTCTCTATACAGTCGGAGGAAGAAAGACTATTCCTGATATCCGTACATATGTTTCAGTTGACGGTGGTATGTGCGATAATCCAAGATATATTCTGTATCAGGCAGAATATGATGCAGTTGTTGCAAATAAAGCTTCAGAGCCAAAGACAGAAAAGGTAACTATTGCCGGAAGATGTTGTGAAACAGGTGATATGATTGGTGAAAATATGTCTCTTCAGCACTGTGAACCCGGGGATATAATTGCAGTTTGCGCAACAGGTGCATATAATTATTCGATGTCATCCAACTATAACCGTATCTGTAAGCCGGCTGTTGTCTTTGTTAATTCAGATTCTGACAGACTTGTAGTTAAGCGCGAAACACTTGACGATATAATCAGCAATGATATCTGATCATAATGTGGAGAAAACCGGATGAATGATTGTGATACATGTGCTTACTGTGTTTATGATGAAGAATGGGATGGATATGTATGCGAAATGAATATAGATGAGGATGAATATTCACGCATTCTTCAGGGACAGTATAAAAGATGCCCTTATTATCGTGATGGTGATGAGTATAAGATTGCTTCCAAACAGTAAAATATTTCATTAATTATTTTATTGAAATATATATTCATTTATGATAGAATAATAGTGAACGTCAAAAATTTTTTTGAAGTTCACTATTATTAGTTTTTACAGTTATATATCTGTTGGGTTTGTCGGTTATATTTTTATTATATCGGTGAATTTTTATACAGAAAGAAGAGAAAGAAGGTATGACAATGAAAAAAGTACTTAGTTCAGTTTCGGCATTTCTCATGGCGGTGACTTTTGCAGCTTGTTATGGAAAAGATTATGTTTCTGCTGCTACAAAAGAGGATGTAATAGCTGCAGCCAGAGCAGCCGGATTTTCTGAAAGCTATGTTCAGCAGGGGATAAACTATCTGGAGTCAGGAAATTACACTCCGGAGCAGTATGATAAGATGATAGCGACTATTAACAGTTATTCCGGAAAAACTGAGGAGGCTATAAGGGATTACCTTGGCGGTGGTTCAAATCCTGATCCGGCCCCACCAGAAGAAAATATCGAAAATAATTCTCCTTCCGTTACTGAGTCAGAAAATATTCCTGCAGCAGAGCCGGATACACCGGTACAGGACAATAGTGAGACTAATCCTGACACTCAGCAGCAGAATCCTGCAGTAGTGCCTGAAAAAGATAATTCAGATTTTTCCAGTATGACAGAAGAAGAAAAAAACGATTATATCGCAGGACTTTCAGCTTCAGAAAAAAATCAGATTATCAAGGATCTTGACAGGGAAACGCAGCTGGAAATAATAGATAGTCTGATTGATGCAAGTTCAAGTCTTGGATTAAATGTATCTGTTGACAACCTTACAAAAGACAAGATAGAGTACAGCATAAGAGATAATGAAGGGGGTATTGTCGATATCTCATCTATGGGTGTGATTGTTGATGATACTGGTATTGATTATACCATCATTATTTTATGCGCTCTGACATTGATTCTTCTGTCTGCAGGCGGGATTATGGCTTCAGCTGTGTACATGAACAAAAAGAGCACAGAAAGGAATAACTGATGGCTGAAAACAAGACAAAAGAATCAGGACGTACTCCGCTGCCGGTAATAATATTAACTCCGATTCTGATTTTCATAATATGCGTATCGCTGACCATTCTTATTGGCATAACCCCATATAATAAATTTAATAAATATATTAATATTGCGTTCAGCGACAGGATGCAAAACACAACTTCAGCTTCTGACAGCCTAATTGTCAGTGATGAAATTAATCATTTTGATAATAATTCCGGTGTGCAGAAAAGCGATAAAGGAACCGTTATATACCCTGAGTTTGGTGAACAGTATGCTATTCTTTCATGTGAAGCTATAGATTTGTATGTTCCCGTTTACTGGGGCAGCAGTGATGAGCTTCTGAAAAACGGTGCGTGCCAGCTCTCAGCGTCTGCTGTAATAGGCAGTAGCGGTAATACGGTAATTGATGCACACGTAAATACATTTTTCTCAGAGCTTAATCGCCTGAAAGAAGGCGATATCGTAAAACTTTTTACATCTTACGGAGAGTTTACTTATGAAGTAAAAAGTCAGGCTTTGTTTGAGAAAACTGATAAAAAATATATTTCACAGACAAAAGAAGATAAGCTTACATTATATACCTGTGTTAAACAGGTGCTGGGCTCATCATCGCAGAGACTGGCAGTTATCTGTGAATCGACAGAAAAAGCTTTTTATAACTGAGGTGTGTGATGCGAAAATTAAACAATTACATATTATGTGCTCTGGTTTCGGTTTTGCTGTTTTTTGCATTTCTCGCATCAGAGGGAATGTTTCTTATTAAGAATTCAGTTTTTTCAACGGAAACATATATATCTATTTTAGAGGAAAATGACATTTACAGTAAGGTTTATTCGGAAATAGAAAAACATTTTGTAAATGAAGAAAATGCTACGGCTATACCAGCTGATGTATATCTGGACAAAGTTTCACCGGAATTAATCAGAGAAATAACAAACGAAAATCTTATTTCTGCTTTAGAATATATAACCGGTGAGAAAGAAAATCTTGATTTTTCATCATCCCAGTTAAAACTTGATGAAATGAAAAAATCGATCGATTCTTTTTTTGAAGAGTATGCAGCCTCAATTAATTATACAAAAGACGATGCTTATTATGCTAAGACAGAATCAGTTTACAGAAGTGCTGTTTCATACATAACAGAAACAACGGATGTTTTTCAGTTTGAGAAGATTAATAAAGCAGGATATCTTAACTTAGCCCGCAGAGTATATGGCTATACAGATGTTCTGACTATTGCGACCTTTGGTGCAGCAGGTTTTTTAATTCTGATCGTTGTTCTGAGTAACTTAAAAAGGATAATTAATTCACTTTACTGGATAAGTATTTCTCTTTGTTCTGTTTCTTTAGTAATTCTGGCTGCAGGCGGTTATTTCAGATTTTCAGGTTTCTTTAACAGATTTGCTATAAAGGCTCCTCATATTTTTTCATCGATAACGGGGGCGTTTTATGAATTTACGGATAAACTTCTTATTATGAATGCCATATTATTCACTGCAGGTTTAGTGTTTATGATTCTGTATATGATATTCGGAAAAGAAAAAAATAAGGCAAAATAATTTATAGAAACAGGAATGATTTTTTCATTCCTGTTTTCTACTTAAATAGTCTTAAAAATAAATATAATTTTAAGTAAAATACACAAATGATTCTGAAATAAAACATATACTATTATGATTTTGTATGAATTTAATTCTTCCTATT
>JAEDJV010000057.1 GCA_016296165.1 Oscillospiraceae bacterium
GTACTGTGTATCCTTAGAAATACGCTCCAGGGAATCGGATGCAAAGTATGGCCTGTCATCGGGAGCGTACTTGAACTTCTCGGGAAATTATTAACCGTTTTAATATTTATCCCGATTATGGAATACCAAGCTGTTTGTTTCAGCGAACCGGTAATATGGATAATATGTGGCGCTATGGTTACCGTTGTTTTTCTGACTCATCCGGAAATGAAATGGCTGACGTCAAAAAAACCAGAATCAGACTCTCATGGTTTATACTAGTTTATTTTTATAAAAAAGAAAAAAATTTTTTATAAAAATGAAACATTATCGCCACTTGAAAAGTATTATTAATATAAAGCACGAAAGGAGGGCCTGACTCTCAGGCGATTATTATTATGAAAAGACAAAAGAATACAATAGCAGCATTATGTACTGCTGCCGCATTAATGACATGCTTATCCGGAACTAACCTGTTCGAAACCGGAGAAACAATTTACGCCGAAAAACCAACTTCAGCAGATGGAGGACCCATTATCATTGATAGTCCATGGTCTCTGGAAAAGGGTGTACTCACTCTCAAAACCAATGCAGGTTTAAACTTCAAAGATATGTATGACGAAAACGGAGAGATTAATCACGACTGTGCTCCATGGGCCAAATACAAAGAATACGTCACAGAAGTGGTAATTGAAAGTGTATTCGATTATGTTCCCGGACATGCATTTGGTGAATTTGAAAACCTGAAAAAAGTTACTCTTCACGATGGAATCAGATATTTCCATGACTATGCTTTTGAAAACTGCACATCACTTGAAGAGATCGCACTTCCTACACGACTTCAAAGATTAGGCAATGAATGTTTCAGGGGTTGCAACTCTCTGAAAAAGCTCGAACTTCCCGCTTCATTTAATTCATTTAACTTAAGTCAAATATCAGATTCAGGTGTAACTGAGATTATTTTCCACAATCCTGAATGTGAGATTATCAATGACAGTACAGAATACAGCAGTGATCTTGTGATAAAAAGCAGTTCAGATTCTTTTGTTCAGGAACAGGCAGATGAAATCGGCTTAAAATTCCAGGAAGCAGAAATCAACTCTGCAATATCAGATAAACTTGGTGAAAAAATTCAATGGGAATTAAAAGACGGTGTACTTACTGTAACCGGCGAAGGAGAACTTTTCTTCGGTGAGCCAAAAGACAATACAATATCGTCTGACGGAACACCGTTACCAGGTATAGTTGAACCGGCTCGTGCCCCATGGAATGATTATCTGAACAGAATAACAGAAGTCGTTATAGACAAAGGTATTACCAATCTTCCTGACTGGACTTTTTTCGGTGCAGCAAATCTAAGTAAAATAACACTTCCTGACAGTCTTGAAAAAATCGGAGAACTTGCATTTGCAGATTGTACTAAACTAAAAGAAATCATCATACCTGAAAGTGTAAACGAAATAGGTCAGGATGCTTTTCAAACTAATACTATTACTATGCTTAAAGTCTACAGCGAAAGTTTCGCAGCTGGATATGCAAAAGAAAACAAACTGAATTACACAATCATAGAAAACGACAGAAATTCGGAGGGTTCTGGCTCTGATGTCACAGAAGAGAATATCCCGACAGAAACAGATTTGATAATCGGTGACGTAAATGGCGATAATGAACGTGACATGACAGATGTATCACTACTTTCACTATATATTCTGAAAGAAACAGATTTTACTCCTAATCAGATGAGAGCAGCTGATATTGATCAGAATTCAGAAGTATCAATTGCGGATTTGTCTTACTACCTGCAGTATATCAGTAAGAAGAGCAATATTTTTGAACAATCGCAGATAGTACAACAGAGTAAACCTGTTCTTGCAATCGTACACCAGAATTTCGCACATACCCCTTATCAAAGTGTTCAGATTATTGATGACAAGGGCGGATTGTATGAAATTCCAGGACACAGCGATGAACAGAAATTTATTGAAATAGAAACTGATGGTATTACAGAAGACAAAAAAGTTGTTTCCGAATTTCAAAATATAATCTCTGATACACAGTCAAAATCTACAGTATCTTCCGATATATTATCAAAAATCAAAGATACTTCAGAAACGATTTTTGCTTCTTCTGGTCAGCTTTCATTAACGGATGATATGTCCTTTATCAGGGATTACGGAATAGAAAGCCTTTATCTTGTAAAAGATGACTCATTAATCCGAATCTCAGATTTTGGTGATGTTTGCAGACTTCTGGATGATGAATCCGCACATGAACTTGTTCAGATTCTTGTTGACGCTGGATACTATGCAAAAAAACAGGATTTTGAATATTATTTGTCTCACAGAAACGAAGAATATTTTTCTGAAAAATATAATAGTTATGTGATTTATTCAACCAGCAAAAAATTTGAATATGAAGATATTCCATATAAAATCTTCTACAACTATACTGAAGACGGAAAAGCTGAAGAATCAGTTCAGGTAATAAAAAGCAGCGAAGAGTATGAAAAAATCAAGTCCGTTTCAAATTATACTGAGGCTCTGTCAAAAGCGGCAAAACTCTCAGATGACTATTTTGAATCTGGCAACAGATTGCTATATATTCAAATTCCGGTGGGAAAACAAAATATGGAGTTTATATATAAAAGCATGGAACTTTCAGATGAAAATCCTGACAGAATCACAATAAACTATGGAATTGAACTAAACGGTAGTCTGGATAAAGAAATAATGTACTACAATGTGTTTGTATGTCTGCCTTCTGAAATTGTTAAAAATACCGAATCAGCTGGCGACATCGAAGTAATTCTTAATAAAGAATAGATCTCATTAAAAAAGCATAACCGGAAGATACATCCCGGTTATGCTTTTGTTTTTGTCAGCAAATGATTTTAATTTATTTTCAGAATAAGTCCCCACTGAGTGTCAATAACATGATGAGTATAACTCACTTTTCCAGGCAAAGCCTCCTCTACATACGGGAGTCTTTCTTTTTCAATGTTCGCGCCCGGATAAGCAAAAGTTATAGCTGTAGAGCATCTTGGTGATCCCCGAAAGCAGCTGATCGCGAGCCATGGCTGCTTTCTGCAGATTCTCACGCTTTTCGTGACGCTTATGTGCATCCGTGATATCTCTTCCGAGAATATTCGCGACAGGTTCACCATCCTCATCAGTACTGATAAAAACATTTATCTCGTGCCATTCCTCACCATAGTCGGTAAAAGCGCCATATTCAAGATTTCCGATAAATCCGTTTGAATTTGTTCTTGCACGAAGGGTGTCAAGACTCGCAAGCGCAGCAAACTGCGATACATTTTCAGGAGCAAGATACGCAAGTTTTCTATTGTATGCCGTTTCATAATCATCAGTAGATCTGAATATCTCCATAAACTTCGTCATACCGGTACCGATGATCATACTGTATTTACCTGTACGAAGATTAAGAGTAAGATTGTAGCTATACAGCATTTTCGTCAGTTCCGACAGAATACGGTTCTTATCCGCAGCCGCACGAAGCTCCTTTTCGTTCTTCACCTGTGCATTATGTGCCTCGGTAATATCCCTTTCGAGTATATTTGCAATTCGCGTGCCATCCTCTTCCGTATCAACAAACACGTTGATTTCATGCCATTCAAATTCGTCGTCGCCAGGGTAAATGATTGGATATTCAAATGTTCCTCTGTATTCGTTTTCTGCTGAATCATTCTTTGCACATTCAAAATCAACAAGTTCCCTGAAACGCTTTAAATATGAAGGATGAATAATACGGTTATGAAACGGAACCAGCTCTGCCTGATTACTGTGTTTTTTGTACACCTCAACAGTACGTTCCATACCTGTACCTTTGATAAGTGAATAATTTCCGGTAGCGATATCAACAGTAAGATAGATACCAACAACATCAGATTTCCATGTTTCCATGCAGCAGGCAAGCCCCTTTTCGCATGACTGGACAGTCTTGCAGAACTTTGTCATTCAAAAATCCTCGGATAACTGATTACCATCCCTGTCAACAATAACCGTAGCCATACCGCAGCTCTTTGACCAGTTTCCAAGCAGTTTGTATAATTGCTCCATGTCGCAGAATTCCTGCAGCTGAAGATTGCGATCTCCAACTTCTCCTTTCATTGTTTTGTTTATCATATCCATTGAAATTCTCCTTTTTCATCAGTAATATCTTCAAAATGTACGTCATTATCCAAGCCATCTGTTTAGTGTTTTTGCCAAAGCTTTCATATCAATAGGCTTTGCTATATGCTCATTCATACCTACAGTCTTTGCTGCCTGAACATCCTCTGCAAATGCGTTTGCCGTCATAGCGATAATAGGTATCTGTTTGCAGTAGTTACTGTCCATTGATCTGATTACTCTTGTTGCATCGTATCCATTCATCTTTGGCATCTTAATATCCATGAATATGAGATCATAGTATCCATCCGTACCTTCGTTTATCATATCTACTGCCTCTGCTCCGTCAGATGCACGTTCAACGGCAACTCCTGTCATGCCAAGTATTTCACATGCTATTTCAGCATTAAGATCGTTATCCTCAACAAGAAGAATACGCTTACCTGAAAAATTAATACCTGAAATCTCCGCAAGCGGTATAACGGGTTCGGTTGGTTCCTCATTGCATACAAGACTGTTAAAAGTTTTTTCAAGTCTGGATCGGAAAAGCGGCTTGCTGATAAATGCGTTTGCGCCAGCCGCCCTGGCCTCTTGTTCGATATTTGACCAGTCATAAGCAGAAATGATAATAATAGGTACTTCGTTCCCTACCGACTTACGAATAGCTCTTGTTGTTGCAATTCCGTCCATGTCAGGCATTTTCCAGTCTATTATGCAGGCAAAATAATCCTGATTATTTTGATGATGAACTGTGACATACTCAACAGCATTCGCACCGCTGGTTACTCCGTCAGGTTTCATACCCAGATCCGCCAGCATACCGCAGCAGGATTCAAGACTAAGAATATCGTCGTCTGCAACAAGTACATTAAGGTCGATAAATTTGTCATGATCTATCTCTGCTGTATCCTGAAGTCTGAGATAGATTGTCACTATAAATCGCGAACCGACATTCAGACTGCTTTCAACCTTAATATCCCCACCCATCATTCTTACAATATTTCTGCTGATAGGCATCCCAAGGCCTGTGCCTTGTATCTTATTAACTCTTAAGTCTGAAGCTCTTGCAAACGGCTCAAAAATCTGTTTCAGAAATTCTTCACTCATACCTATGCCATTGTCTTCAAATATAAATTCATAGCAGCCGATTTTTGAATAATTTGAAGGCTTTTCTGTAATGGAAAGACATATCTTTCCCCCATCCGGGGTATATTTTACTGCATTGCTCATCAGATTGGTAAATACCTTCTGAATGCGGAGACTGTCACCGATTACGTCTTCGTGAGCAACTCCGCTGATATTGACAGAAAGCTCATGATTATGCCTGCTTATCTGATCACTTGTCATGGAAATAAGATTATCTATAAGATTCGAAAGGTTGAATTCTTCTTCAACAAGGTCAACCTTTCCTGATTCAATTTTACTCATATCCAGAACCTCATTTATGAGGCTCAGCATGTGTTTACTAGCCTGAGATATTTTCTGCAGACTATCGCGAACACGTTCCTTATCATCAAGATGTGTTGCTGCGACAGCAGTCATTCCGATAATTCCGTTCATTGGAGTACGAATGTCGTGTGACATATTGGAAAGGAATTCACTCTTGGCCTTATTTGCCGCTTCTGCCGAATCATACGCTGCCTGCAATGCCATTTCCTGCTGACGTTCCTTTTGTATCAGATCTTCAACATCTCTCGTTCCAATTACAACTACACGACTGCCGTCTTTTTCATGAACGTAGGCAATACGAAGCTGAATATAGTGGATTTCATCATCCATACGCACCTCAACGTTTACTGAGTAGTCCTTATCTCTGGAGCTGATATACTCAATAGATAATTTCTCCATATACTCAGCACGACAGTGTTCCGAAACCTGTTCTGCAGCATAGTCTCGCATCACTTCTGACCAGCAGTATTGATTTTTTGAAAAAATTTCATTTGTTGAGTATGTATAATCATCTGATGTGCGGTAAAAGGTAACGGTATCAGTTTCCGGATTTAACAGAAGGACAGATAAGTATTCCTTGCCAAGAGCTTTGATGACTTCATCCTGAGTTTCTATCGCTCTAGCCTGCTTTAATTTTCGCTGCATTTCTTCATCAACATCGCGCAGTCCCATAACATATGTGACACATCCGTTATCATCGACAATCTTGACCACGTTCATCTCATAGTATGCGATAACGCCATTCATATTTCTTTTGAACCCAAGTTTATACAGACCGATATCGGGTACTTTTTCATCAAATACGCACAGTTTGGATGATTCCCGTATGCGTTCCTGATCTTCGGGAACAACATACGCATCTATATATTTTGAAATGGTTTCATTATAATCGCCATATTCCATAAGTTTTTTGAGGGCAGCAGGTGTCATACCGATACCGTCAGTACGATAGAGTGATAATTGTCCTGTGTTAGCATCTATTTTGAAAAGGCTGTGATATTCCTGACTAAGTGCCTCAATAATACGTAACTGTTCTTTCTGAATATTTCTGTTTTTGTGTTCTTCCTCAACAATGGAATCAACACAACGGAAGCCAAGAATTATCTGACTTTCTGATTTACGGCGAGAATAAAAACGTATAAAGGAAGCCTGATAATGATGTATCCCTGTATCATCGGCTAAAACACGATAAGTACACGAATATTCATCTTTTTTTTCAAGCGCTTTCTTTACGTTTTGAATAAGAATTGAAGTTCTCAGGGCGTCCCTGTCTTCTTCAACAACATATTTTGAGATATAATAATTCCATGTGTCATCATATGAACGACGTATTACGCGTTTTTTCTCTGCAATTATTTCGCCCTTACGCTTGATAGTCACAGCGATGTCTTCTGCAAGATCCAGCAGCACAACATCAGGATAATCCCTGCTAAGTGCACCGGCTATTTCTGTTTCGTCCCGCAGAGAGTTATTTATCTTTTCTACTACAGAAAGAGCATGCTCTAGCTTTTTCTTCTGTTCAATTTCTTTTACCTTTGATTCGTGTATATCCTGTGTGGCAAAGATAACGTGGTATAATAAACCGCCAGAAGTACGTCCTCCATCAATAAACGAACACTGTACCCAATACGGGGAAGCCAGATAATTATCCGGTTGAGTTACTGTACAAAGAAACTGTCTGGAAATTATCCTTTTATTATTCATACGTTCATTTAGCGTTGACAGATCAACAAATTCAAGCAGTTCATCCGCAAATTCTGAAGCCATCATATTCCGGCAGAAGTAGTCAAGACGTTCCTGTGCATTTCCGGAAGAACCAATATATTTATGTACATATTCTGTCGATGAAAGTTCAGTATATTTATTATTTGATATATCTATATAATATGCAGATGTATATATTTCGCTCATAGACTGAATTATCTTCATTCTTTCAACCAGAGCATTATTCAGGTCTTCCATATGTTTGCTGGATATCTCATTGCAGCAGGCAGAGGCAATTACAGACAACAGCAAAAGATAGCCGGTATATCGGTTTGGATTAGCTATACCGACAAATCCCATTACCGAACCATTTACTGTTATCGGAGCTATCATAGTGCTCTCAATTCCCAGAGTTTTAAGAATATCATATACTACTGAACCCGAATTAATTATTTCCTGCAGTGAAGAGATGTAAAGCTCTCTCTTTTCTTCAAGCTCATCAAGACAGAATCCCATATCTGAAAGGGAAATATTCTGGAAATACCCAATAGCTTCAGACAATCCATCACAGCACCACTCATATGTCTGGCTAATATGAGTACGCTCTTCATTCAGCTCAAAAATATAAGAACGATCTGCATCATAATACCTGCATACATCGGAAAGTATTCTGTGAATATTTTCTCCGTCATTTGGCTTGTTTGAGTAATCACGCAAAAATCTCCTGATAGCCTGTTCCTGATCTGATGTATTTTGAGAGAAACTTTTCATGATATACCTC
This sequence comes from Oscillospiraceae bacterium, assembly GCA_016296165.1. Lineage (GTDB taxonomy): Bacteria > Bacillota > Clostridia > Oscillospirales > Ruminococcaceae > HUN007. The sequence goes on from JAEDJV010000057.1 coordinate 8,041, forward strand.
CAATTATTATACTGTATCTTCGACAAAGATGAATTTGAAAACTATACAAACAGTTTACACCTTTTCGTGCTATTTGTCAATGTTTTGACATTTATTCTACTAAATATTATTAATTTTTATCATAAATTTATGATTTTATTATCGGTAAAACAGATAGCGGCCAACAAACACAATGCATTCGCCGACCGCCAAATCAATATTTTTTCTCTCTAATCTGCAAACATTAATGATAAATTCTCTTTCACATAAATCAGCAGGCTTTTTTTATTCATGTTTATGGATTACAGTTCTTGCACGCTGCATATCCCTGATTTATTATTTCATCTCTCGTTCCGGTGTATTCCTGTTTATTCTTATCCTTCATCTGTTTAACAGAATAACAGGAAGGATAATGGAACTTTTTTGTGTTTGTATTTAAAATATACTGCTGTCCAACTGTTTCTTCCTCAGTCTCAGCTACATGTATAATCTCTATTGCTTCAGTCTGAACAGGTTCCTCAATAATCCAGCTCGTACCGTCAGCATAATTAATACCTATCCCCGGCTGAACGTTATAACAGAATACACAGAAACATAAACCTGAACCATTGTCCTCTACAGAAAGAGCTTCCATGAGTACTCCACGAACAACGAGTTCACTTCCGTCAAACACAGGGGTCACACGATAAAGCACATGATTTCCGCTCCGTCTGATATAGGAAGCCGCTTCATCTTCAAACTTTAGCATTCCGCTTACATTCATATATCTGGTTCCGGTAATCAGATTACGTTCATCTGCATTTTTTCCACAAAGCTGAAATCCGATAAGATGACACCGGTTGTACAGATACAGATCAGAAATAACATCCGGATATTTTACTGTGTTCCAGCCTGAAGGTTTTATCATCCCGATGCCTTCACGTTCAGTCTCAGGCATTGTCTCTGGTCCAATTAATTCGAATACTGTTCCGCATCTGCCCAGAGTATCCAGTTCAGGATATATTTCAAAATATTCATTGGTAAACACATCAAAATACGGTTTGTTTCCGTTTATTTCTGCATAGGCAGTACCGTTGCAGTCAGGTATTGAAGATAAGTCAACAGGCGCTCCTGCCGGAAAAACGACATCAGCTTTTTCTGTTATTGATTCCGTACCGGAAGTTACTGTTTCAGTTTCTTTTATTGTGGTTTCTGCGAATGACTCGTGAGTCACTGCCGGCGAGGTTGTTGGTGTTGATGTTGCTATTGTTAGAAATGTTGTTGCTGATGTTATTGCGGAAGTTTGTTCTTCTTCAATTAAATTTTCAACAACCTTATTAATTTCATTTTGCTGAAACCGGATGCTCTGACCACTGTCAGAATTAGTGCTGACGCAGGAAAATAATGAAAGAACACTAAAACTTAGCAGCAATGATATTATTCTTTTCTTCATACTATTCACCACCATGTTATTTTTAATCCAAACAACAGAAAACACCGCAAGCCTTTGAACCTGCGGTGTCGATAACTTCATATATAAATGCAGCTGGCTACCATTTCAGGTCCTATAGCTTTGCGTCACACACTTTCATGTGCTTTGCCGTTAGTTTATTATATCTATATTGTACATCATATTGTGCATGAAGTCAAGATAGCAATATAGCAAATAAAGATTTTTGTGCAAATTATCTGCTATTCAATTATTCTGCCATCAGTAGAAATTGTTACAACCTGCCACGGAATAAACTTTCCGCTTTTCTGCAGCGCCTGTTTTGCTGCATTCTCAATACCGCCACAGCATGGAACTTCCATGCGAACAATGGTCAGACTCTTTATGTTATTGTTTGCAATAATCTGAGTAAGTTTTTCGGTATAATCACCATCGTCCAGTTTAGGACAGCCGATGAGTGTAATGCGGTTTCTGATAAAATCATCATGAAATCTGCCATAAGCATAAGCTGTACAATCTGCTGCAACAAGAAGGTTTGCATCGTCAAAATAAGGTGCATTTGCAGGCGCAAGCTTGATTTGAACCGGCCACTGTGAAAGTCTGCTGACAAACTGTGAGCTGTCACAAACAGACAAAGTTTCTTCTCTCCTGATTACTCTGGACTGCGTTCCGGGACAGCCACAAGGAAGTGTTTCCTGTGATTTACCCTTTGCCGCAAGTACTGCTGCTTCATTGTAGGCTGGTGCTTCACGTTTTTCAAAGGTGATTGCATCTACCGGACAAACTGGAAGGCAATCTCCCAAACCATCGCAATAGTCCTCATAAAGCAACTTTGCCTTTCCATTTACCATTCCTATAGCCCCCTCGTGACAGGCAGCTGCACATGCACCGCATCCGTTACATTTTTCATCATTAATTTTTATAATCTTTCGTATCATAACAAAACCTCCAATTGTTTTTTCTTGACTTTGTAACTTCATTATAGTATAATCGAAGAAAAAAGTATGTTGAATTTTCAACAAGTGGAGATTTATCATGAAAGATAATCTGGACATTCTAAAAAACTGTAAATTATTCGAAAATATAGATGAAGAAAATCTATTGGCAATACTAAGCTGTATTGGAGCAGAAGTACGTTCATATCAAAAAAGTCAATATGTTTTTTCAGAAGGTGAACCGGTAACTCATATAGGATTAATGTTGTCCGGAACTGTACAGATAGTTCGTATAGATTTTTACGGCAACAGAAGTATTGTCGCCCGCATAGAACCGCCACAGCTTTTCGGTGAATCTTTCGCCTGCACAGAAACAAAATCCATTCCTGTAAATGTGATTGCTGAAAAAGACTGTAAGATTATGCTTATTGACAGCAGAAAAATATTACAGCCATGCTGCAACACCTGTGAATGCCACAACAACATTATTTATAACCTGATGAAAGAAATCGCCTCCAAAAATCTTCTTTTAAATCAGAAAATCGAGATATTATCCAGGCGAACCACAAGAGAAAAGCTGATGACATACCTTTTAATGCAAGCAAAACAGAACAACAGCAGCTTTACTGTTCCCTATAACAGACAGGAACTTGCTGATTTCCTTGAGGTGGACAGAAGCGGGCTTTCAGCAGAGATAAGCCGGCTTAGAAAAGAAAATGTAATTGAGTGCAAACGAAACTATTTCAGATTGCTGAAAAAACAGAATATATGATAAAAAATGGGGTGATCTTATGCCTGAAATAATGATAATAGATGACGATGCTCATATCAGTGAAATGCTTTCTGAAAGTCTGAAAAATGAGGGATATACAGTTTCGGCAGCGTATTCAGGAACTGAGGCACTTCTGCTTCTGTCCGGCTCAAAGCCCGATATTATACTGCTTGACCTGATGCTTCCGGGACTGTCAGGTGAAGAACTGTTACCAAAAATAAAAGATATACCTGTTATTGTAGTAAGTGCCAAAGCTGATGTAACAGATAAAGTGGAGTTACTGCTTAACGGTGCCGCGGATTATATTACAAAGCCTTTCGATATGCAGGAACTGCTTGCAAGAATAGCTGTTCAGCTGAGAAATAAAAATACTTCTCCCAGTGTTATATCCTTCGGAAATATAACACTGTATGCGGATACACTCACCGTAAAACTAGGAGAAACGGATATACATCTTACAAGAACAGAATGCGCAATACTCAAACTTCTGATGCAGAATCCACATACGCCTGTTGGAAAAACAACTATCCTTGAAAAAATAAGCTATGATACACCTGACTGTACAGAACGTTCACTCAAACAGCACATAAGCAATATCCGCCATAAACTACAGGCTATTGATGGGCATGACTACATCGAAGCGGTATATGGCATAGGATTTAAAATGAAATCTTGACCAAATCCTGACCTTTTCCTGTCCGGTTTCTTGACCTTTCCATGATATACTTATGTCAGAAAAGGAGGAATGAATATGGATTATATTCTGAAAACAAACAATCTCAAAAAATATTACAGAAACTTCAAAGCACTGGACGGTCTGAAAATGAACGTTCCGAAAGGTTCGATTTACGGTTTTATCGGCAGAAACGGTGCCGGAAAAACAACACTGATACGGCTTGTCTGCGGCATACAGTACCCGACTGACGGAGAACTCTCACTTTACGGTGTAAACTATACGGATAAAAAAATATCACAGTCAAGACGCAGGATAGGATCAGTTATTGAAACCCCTGCATTATACACCGATATGACAGCGGCGGAAAATCTTAAACAGCAGTACCGTGTACTTGGAATACCGGACTTTGAACAGATTCCGCAGCTGCTGAAACTGGTCGGACTTGAAAATACAGAAAACAAAAAAGCCCGCCAGTTCTCCCTTGGTATGCGTCAGAGACTGGGTATTGCACTGGCGTTGTGCGGAGATCCGGATTTTCTCGTTCTTGACGAACCGATAAACGGTCTTGATCCTGAGGGCATAATCGAGATACGTGAACTTATTATGAAACTCAACCGTGAAAAGAAAATCACAGTGCTTATTTCATCCCATTACCTCGACGAACTTTCAAAGCTTGCAACCCATTACGGATTTATCAGCAACGGAAAGATGGTGCGTGAAATGAGTGCCGAAGAACTTGAGTCCGCATGCAGAAAATGTCTGCACGTAACTGTAACTGATACATCAGCGCTTGCACGTGTACTTGACAGCATGAATATTTCCTATCAGATAAATGACGGGACCCATGCGGATATCTATGCAAAACCCGTCATCACACAGCTCGCACTTGCACTAAACAAAGAAAACTGTGAGATTATTTCCGCCGAGGAACATGACGAGAGTCTTGAAAGCTTTTATATTTCACTGATTGGAGGTGGCGACCGTGGCTAAACTGTTCAACGCTTATTTTTGCAGACTTTCCAAATGGACTGTTTTCCGCATCTTACTCGCACTGTTATTTGCCGGAGGAATCGCAGCTGCGGTTATCATGCATTCCAATCAAAGTGCATGGAACCTGCCGTATATACTTGCATATCTTGTATTTCCGCATTATGTAGGAATTATTACAGGTCTTTTCAATTACCCTCTTTTTACAAACGGAACAATCCGGAATCAGCTTTCCGTAGGTCACAAACGCAGTCACATTTTTCTGGCTGACTGGGCAGTGTCAAACGCTTTTGCAGTTGCACTGTATCTTGTGTTTGCTGCCAGCTTTTTCGTTACATTTGCCTTATGTTCCGATTCTGCTTCAGCTGCACAAAACACAAACCTTATGGAGGGAATGCCTGAAAACATATTATCGGTCAGTGCCGGAGACATATCCGCAAAGGCAATCGCATCCTCAGTACTTATTTCAGCAGTACAGATTATTTTCTTTACAACAGTCACACAGCTTTTCTGCATAATCTTCAAGGGAGTAAAGAGTTTTCTTGCAATTTATCTCGGCAATCAGGCAATCATGTTCTCCGGAATCGGTTATGCGACACTTGCAGGTAAATACGATCTTCCTGAGAAACTGACGATTTTATTTCCGACAGATGTATGTATGAGTATGAGCAGCAGCTTTGCTGTGGATTCTGATTTTCTCCCTGCCCTGTGTGCAATGCTTGCAGAAACTGCAGCTTTATTTCTTGCAGGAATTCTGTATTTTCGCAAAACTGATTTTAACTGATCGGAGGTATTTACATGCTTTACAGTCTGTTTACACTTTTACTCGCAGCAGCAATAATCAAAATAATCCAGCTCAAAAAGGCCGCAAGGGAGATTTCTGCTGCCTTTGCGGACAGACTGCAGACCGATACCAACACACAAATTGATATTTCATCCAGAGATAAGGATATGTGCAGACTTGCTTCCGCCATCAATACACAGCTCCGTATTCTGCGGCAGGAGCATCTGCGTTATCATCAGGGCGACACCGAACTGAAAAATGCCGTAACGAATATTTCACACGACCTTCGCACTCCGCTGACGGCAATTTGCGGTTATCTCGATATGATGGAGAAAACGGAGATTTCTGAACAACAGGCACGATATCTCGGCATTATTAAAAAGCGTGCCGAACTTATGAAACAGCTTACAGAGGAATTATTCCGCTATTCCGTCATTGTTTCAGATGATGAAAAGACTGAAACTGAAACCATTCTTATAAATCAGGTGCTGGAAGACAGTATCATGGGTTATTATGCTGTTCTCACTGAAAAAGGAATTCACCCGGATGTTAATATTACGGATAAGCAGATTATGGCGGAACTTAACAAGGAATATCTGTCAAGAATATTCTCAAACCT
>JAEDJV010000058.1 GCA_016296165.1 Oscillospiraceae bacterium
GTACACAGTAGTGTGCTTGAGCAGGAACCATCCAATACAGTTCTAACTTATTGGATGCCCCCACTTCTATAAGTGAGGGGAGGATGTCACAAATATATCAAAGGAGTTTATATGAGGGGAAAAGACAATCGCGCTAAACAACCTGTGTCCAGAGTTAGAAAGACATATTTTATAAGACTTTTCGGACGCATTATAGTGCTTTTTTCAGTTGTTGCCATATACTTTTTTAAATCAGAATGGCTGGACATATTACATGGAAATAATTTTTTCAAAAAATTGTCACCACTACATATTTTATGGATCATATGGGTTATTGACATGATAAGTCAGCTTATCCCTGTAAGGAAACATCTCCCGCTTGGTTCAGGCAAACATTTTAAAGAAAATTTTAAACCTATCATGGATAAAATAAATTACAAGGCTCTCAGGGAATATATTATTTCCACCACAAAATCAGCATATAAGGTTTTCATTATATGGTCCACCCTTATCCTTGTTCTTGGCATGCTTTACAAATGCAGTTTATTAACAGAATCACACCTTTTCCTAATAAGTGTTTTATTCTATGTCTGTGATCTTATCTGTGTACTTATATGGTGTCCTTTCAGACTCATTATGAAAAACCGCTGCTGTACCACATGCAGAATATTTAACTGGGATCATCTCATGATGTTTACACCTCTGCTTTTTATAAACAGTTTCTACTCTGTCTCACTGCTGATAATGGCTTTTGCAGTATGGACTGTGTGGGAACTATGTGTGATGATGTATCCTGAACGTTTCTGGGAGCAGACAAATACAGCTCTAAAATGCTCTGAATGTACGGACAAGCTCTGTACTCAGTACTGTCAGAAACTTCGTTCATAATAAGACAGCCTTCGGAATTCACTCAGCAAATTCCGAAGGCTGTTTTTATATTTTTCAAATTTTATCCGTACTGGCATTTCCGTTATTTCTCCTGTACTCCCTGGGGGAGACACCTGTCTGACGATGAAAAATCCGACTGAAATAAAGCGGATTGTCATATCCTACTTTTTCAGCAATCTGCGAAATGGAATAATCCGTTGTTTCGAGCATCATCTGTGCATTTGCTATTCTCAGGTTTATGATATACTGAAGCGGTGTCTGACCTGTTATCTGTCTGAAACACCGTATAAACCAGCTTATGCTGATATTTTGTTTTTCAGCATATTCCTCTATATTGATATCCTTGTTGTAATTCTCCCTGAAATGATAAACTGCGTATGATACTTCTTTCTCAGTAGTATCAGTAAACTTAACATTCATCTCAAGACTGCGGTTTATCAGAATAAATATATTACGCAGGAGAAGTGTAAGCATCTCATCATATTTTTGCCGGCAGAGCTGAAGTTCCTGAATAATCTGTCCGAACAGCCACTGATAGTCCGGAGACGTACCGCTGTAGATTATATGATCATCTTTCGTGATATGGTAGTGTTCCAGTATAGTCTCAACGTATGCCCCGGTAAAATGCACCCAGTAAACAGAGGTGCGTTCTTCCTTGTAATACCTGTAATGCTGCGGTTCATCCGGAAAAAATATGACCATATTTCCTGCGGTTACAATATGTTCTGTACCATCAATAAAAAAATGCGCTTTTCCCGACGCTATATAGAGAAGCTGATAATCTTTTCTTCCCTTGTCCCGCCTGGTCTCAAAAACATCTCTGGTCTTCATTTTATAATTTCCGCAGCTTGTAACCATAAGCGGTGTAATATTATCAACTACCTCAGGAATGTGATTGTTCAGATACGCTGAATTTACATACATAGTTCCCACTCTCCGTAAATATATCATTTCCTGTTTTATAACATTTAGTATAGCATATATTATTATTTATATCAATACAAATACCGGAAGCCATTATATCAAAATATAGTCAGTATCATTTTGTACATATTTTCACTTATAATGTGCATACTATTCATTTTTCGATATGTTATAATATAATCAGAAAAAGGAACAGAAATATCTAAAATCGCTATGATATTTGATATATTTATATTAAACTGTCACATATCCAGATTCATTTTCTTTAGCATGCAGGAAAGTGAATCAGTATTGCTTAGTACTATTCTGTTCATAAACGAAAAATCTATAACGAATCGAGGAGAAGAATATGAAAACACAGAAATTAAGCTTTATGTCAAAACTCTGCTTCGGTATTGGAGCATAAAGAGGTTCAGGTGATGAAAGAATACAAATGATTATCAACCACAACTCAGTTGTATCTGAATTTAACGGTGAATCTCTTTCTCCTTTCGAATGCAGAATAATATCATTATAATAAAAGGTGATGTAAAATGAAGAAAAACGAATATCTCGCTATGCTCTCATCAGGGGAGCTTGACGACACAATAAACATGTTGTACACCTCCCAGAATGCTGAAGCTCAGAAAAAAAGACTGGCAGGCGCAATAGAAAAATTTTCTGCCATCTATCCGGACAGAGATGATATTCACATCTACTCAGCTCCCGGCAGAACAGAAATAGGCGGAAACCATACAGACCATCAGCATGGCTGCGTGCTCGCTGCAGCAGTTAATCTTGACGTAATTGGCGTTACTTCATTCCACAGCGACGGTGTTATACGTATAAAGTCAGAAGGCTACAACGCTTTTGAAATATCACTTGATGACCTTCAATTGCACAGCAATGAAACGGGTACCTCTGCGATTGTAAGAGGTATCGCATCAAGATTCAGTAAGCTATGTAAAATTGGCGGATTCGATATGTATATAACCTCGGATGTTTTAAGCGGCAGCGGAATATCATCTTCAGCCGCATTTGAAAATCTCATCTCAACTGCAATAGATTATTACTGCAACGACCACAAAGCCGGTCCTGTTGAAATTGCAAAAATAGGTCAGTATGCTGAAAATGTATATTTTCACAAGAAAAGCGGTCTTATGGATCAGATGGTTTCATCTGTAGGCGGATTTGTTTTAATCGACTTCTGTGATACTGAAAATCCTGTGATTGAAAAAATAGATTTTGATTTTAACAGTACAGGTCATAAACTGATCATTACTGACACAAAGGGAAATCATGCAAACCTCACTGACGACTATACTGCTATCCGTACTGAAATGGAATCAGTTGCACATTTCTTCGGAAAAAAGGTACTGCGCGAAGTAGATGAAGCGGATTTTCGCCAGAATATAGTGAAAATACGTAAAACCGTTTCAGACAGAGCAGTCCTGCGTACTGCACATTTTTTCGGCGATAACAGAAGGGCTTATGAAGAAGCGGTATGCCTTGGAAAAAATGACTTTGAAAATTTCCTTAAACTTGTACGACAGTCAGGAGCCTCATCTGAAAACTGTCTTCAAAATCTCTACTCATCAAAAAACCCGCTTAAACAGGAAATCCCGCTTGCCCTGATGACTGCAAAAGATATTCTCGGTGAATCCGGTGCAGTACGTGTACATGGTGGCGGATTTGCAGGAACAATTCAGGCATTTGTTCCTGATGAAAAGACAGTTGAATATATCAGCGCCATGAATGAAATATTCGGAAATGACTCATGCTATGTACTTTCCGTAAGACCATTGGGCGGAACAGAAATTATCTAAGGAGGAGAAACTATGATCTGCAAAGCAGTACAGGGCCTTATTGATCATTCTGTAAGAAGTTGTCTGATTACAGAAGATGATGTATTTGTTGTAAGAAATATGATAATGGATATACTCCGACTTTCCGAGTGGAACAGTTGCGGAAGCATGGAAGGAACAGTCGAGGAAATTCTTGACTGTCTGACAGATTACGCATGTGAGAACGGAATAATTGAAAATACTGCTGTACAGCGTGACCTGTTTGATACAAAGATAATGGGCGTTGTCACACCTATGCCGCATGAAGTAAAATCAAAGTTCAGGAGCCTGTATGAAATTTCTCCGAAAGAATCTACCGATTGGTATTATAAATTCTGCAAAGACCTGAACTATGTACGTTCAGACAGAATTGCCAGAGATCTCAAGTGGACATATGAGAGTGAATATGGCACACTGGATATAACAATCAATCGTTCCAAACCCGAAAAAGACCCAAGAGATATAGCAGCTGCAAAAAAACAGAAAAATTCTCTCTATCCCAAATGCCAACTGTGTGCTGAAAACATGGGATTTTCAGGTCATCTTACCCACCCTGCAAGACAGAACCTCCGGCCTGTTCAGTTAAATATAAATAACTCGGACTGGTATTTTCAGTACTCTCCATATGGCTACTACAATGAACACTGCATTGTTTTCAACAGCGAACATACTCCTATGGTGATAGATTCCTCCGTTTTCGACAAGCTTTTTGATTTTATGGAACAGTTCCCGCATTATTTCATAGGCTCAAACGCAGATCTTCCTATCGTAGGCGGCTCAATCCTTACCCACGAACATTTTCAGGGTGGAAACTACTGTTTCGCCATGGAAAAAGCGCAGACTGAAAAACACTTTTTCCTGAAGGATTTTCCAGATATAAATGCCGGTCTGGTAAAATGGCCAATGTCAGTTATCAGACTTTCATCCACCGACCGCAGGATGCTCTCTGAAGCATGCGATTATATAACGAAAAAATGGAGAAACTATTCCGATCCTGACGCAGATATTTTTGCCGAAACAGAGGGAACGCCTCACAACACAGTCACACCGATTGCAAGAATCAGAAACGGCATTTTTGAATGTGACATCGTTTTAAGAAACAACCTTACTTCAGAGGAGCGCCCTCTCGGAATCTTCCATCCGAACCCTTCACTGCATCATATAAAAAAAGAAAACATCGGTCTTATAGAGGTAATGGGATTGGCAGTACTTCCTTCCAGACTTGCTGCAGAACTTGAACTTCTTAAAGAAAAGATGCTCTCCGGACTGGACCTGTCAGAAGATCCTAAAACCGCCCCGCACGCGGAATGGGCTGAACAAATTCTTTCCTCCCATCCTGAATTCAATGAAGAAAATGCGGAACAAATACTTAGAATGGAAACAGGACGCGTATTTGAACGGGTTCTCTGTGACGCAGGCGTATTCAAAAGAACACCCGAAGGCATGGGAGCATTTCAGAAATTCATCAATATCCTGTAAATATATTACAAATCATATCCGCCGCACAACAGGGTATGGCTTGAAAAAAACCGGTATTGTTATGATACCGGTTTTTTACTGTTTAGTATTTTGTTTGATATTATTTCAGGTTTTATCTTCTATTATCTTTTCATATAAATATACAAGCTGAACATCTTCATCATAATCTTTTGAACGAAGAATCTCAAGAAGCGTACTTTTCATCTTACCGTCAGATATTTTTTTATATCTAAAAAGCAGTGAGCTATTATTGTCAAAATATTCTCTCAGATAGCTTATATCTGTAACTGATCTGTATCCTTCCACGTCATCCTTGCAGATAATACCTGATTCTGCAAGCCGGGACGTCCATTTTGAAAATGTTTCACTGAAAAATTCCCTTTCAGATTCATCAATTCTTATCTCGGCACAGCTGTCTTCATTAAGAACTACCTTAACAATATTGCTGTATGTATTTCCGAGAACCGTAAGTATATCCTGGCTTCCTCGTCTGTCTATACCCTTTTTGTTGTAGTAACGTGATTTTTCACGGTACATTCTTACATCGGCCGTCTTGGCAATCAAAGCCATTGATTCACCCGGAAATTCTGAACTGAAAACAAATCCGGCTGACACAGACAGTTCCTTTACCAGTTTTCCGGACCAGTGGGAGATTACATTCTGAAAATCATCCTTGAGACTTTCAAGTTTTTCCGGACTTACAAATAAAACTGCTGCAAATTCATCTCCGCCTATTCGATAAACACGACCAAAAGGACCGAATACAGCCTTCATACACTTGGCAGCAGCCTTGATAATTTCGTCTCCGGCTTCATGTCCAAGATTATCGTTGATATTTTTCAGTCCGTTCACATCAAAAGCCACATAAACATAATCTTCCTCAGGAGGATTTTCAATAAATTTATTCCAGTTATCCTCGTAAGCGCGACGGTTAAGAAGACCTGTCAGGACATCAGTACACACATCAGCACTTAGTTTTTCAGTTCTATCCTTAAGTACAGCCTCACGTTCAGCCGACAGTTTAAGTTCCTGTTCCAGCTGAACCTGATGATCACGGTTTATAAAACCAAGTAAAACAGGACCTGGTTCAGATGATATACTTCCTATCTTAAGCATATGAAGTGCATAATTGCTATATTCCTCAGTTCCTCTGCGAACCCTGAAACACAGTGAGTAGCTTTTTCTTTCCTTCAGTTCATTGTAAACGTTTTTTTCAGTACAGAGCTTTCTAAACATAATTACATCATCCGGATGAACATACTGATCAATGTAGCGTTCATTTATTACCTCAAAAAAGTTTCGGTTTCCTTCAAGGAATTGTTCGCCGTAAGCTGAACGTGCAAAATCGTCCATACGATATGCAACAGTATTGTCTGTGAACAGCTCAGTATAATAGAGTGCTGCATATTCTTCAGCAAGAACCTTTACCGTTCCGTTCATCTCAAACAGACGTTCTTTTTCTTTAAGGTTTTCTTTGGCAAGTTTCTGATTTTCAATAGTAATTAATCTGGTCTTTTGTTTTGCTGACCGGTTTATAAAAAATATATATACTATGAAAGCTAACAGTATTATTGTAAAAACAATTTTATTGCTTCTGTTCGTGTTCTGTAACGTAGTTTTTAATGTATGAGCCGGAAGAATATATAAAACTCTCAGATCTGTATCCTTTACATTTGAATAACATCCAATTGATTTTCCGTCAGAAGACCTGAACTCGAAAACTGTTGTTGTTTTTTCAGGCAGACTATTTTTTATAACTCCAAGCCATTTTTCTTTTACGCCTGATGCTATGGCATATGAAATAATATCTGATGTGCCTTGAAGATCAACAGTAGAAGCAATTATGTTGCCGTCTGTATCACAAAGCATTCCGTAAAGGTCAGAGCCTACAAACGATGTTTCAAGCATCGGTCGTATATGATCATCCACAGATATTGAGCCTATTAAAACTCCTTCTGTCTCTTTGCCTGCCCGTACGGGAGTACAGAAATTAATACTAATATCTCTTACATTATCGGTTTTATTGTCAATGTACATCCCGGCTGCACCGCTGAAAACATCCTGAAAAAAATAAAAATCTCTGGAACTTATTATACGCCCGCTGCTTGTAATACCGTTTCCGTCAGCCCCGATATAAGCCACTTCATCAAACGATGTTCCTTCAAGCAGATTTTCAAGGAGTTCAGTTAAACCTTCAGTATCAGCAGTATCCGAAGCAGCAACAGCATAAGAAGCGCCTACTATACTACTCAATTCATAATCAGAATAAACACCGATTTTGCCCGCAGCACCCGATGCATTTTGCATTAGTGAAAAATTTGCAGTTTCATTGGTCATAATTTTGAAACTATTCAAAGAATACAGTACCATAAAAAGCACTATAAAGCTAAGCAGAACAGACGGCAATAAAGCACGCACCCTGTTGACTGTTTTCATTATGTCACATCCATTTCCCTAAAAATCATAGTAAACGACAAATCTGTCTGCCAATCCTGTCATCTGAATTCAGCTGACAGAATCGGCAGAGACACCATAAAAAATCACAAAAAAAGCTTAAATTAAGCCTTATGCTCACTACAATTTGATAAAAATGCAAAAAAATTAGTTTTGCTGTTTAAAAAAATTGATACTTCCGATAAATATTATAACATAAAACTAATTTCTTTACAAGTTTTTTTGTCAATACGTTCCAATATATCCTACAAATTTTTTTGTTTTTTTTTATAGATTATGCATTATTCAAACTAATCAATTTCCTTTGTCATCTGAAAATACGGAGAGATACCGTATCCATTTTTCCTGTAGCAGTTTACAGCCTTTTCATTTTCCGTCTCAACTTCAAGTTTAAACCTTACTGCTTCCGGAAAATATTCTTCAATAAATACCAGGGCTTCAGAACCTGCACCAAGATGACGAAACTCCGGTTTTATATACAGATCCTCAAGCCAGATACAGATCCCTCCATATTCCGTTGAATAGCACATTGCAGTCATCATATATCCGATAGTCTCATTGTTGTTTTCAATGATAAATCCCGTAACAAACGGACATTCTCCCACACAGTCATCAAAATCACGTTCCAGTACTGAATCCTTCGGTGTACTCAGAACTGCCGGTGAATCATAGAAAACACGCATCATATTGAGCACTTCTTCCCTGTCGGAGTTTATCATTTTTCGAAAATTAATATTATCGTTCAAATCAGACACCATCCTTTATTATTTTGTTTAACAATTATTACTATAACACAATATGAAAATTTTCACAAGCTGAAAAAACTCACACTGTTGTTTTTTCAAAAAAATAATGTTATAATCATAGCATAATAAAATTATGAAAGGAATATTCACCATGAGTTTTTTAGAATCAGCAAAATCAAGATATTCAGTACGTAATTTTGAAGACAGAACAGTTTCTCCGGAAGACATGCAAAAAATCCTGGAAGCTGCAAATCATACACCTACAGCCTGTAATCTCCAGCCACAGAGAATATATGTAGTTGAGAGTAAAGAAAACATCGCTAAACTCAACAGCCTCTGCAAATGCATATTCGGCGCAAAAACAGTACTTATGTTTACTTACAACACAGATGAAGAATGGAAAAACCCACTAGAGGAAGGTGTCTGCTCGGGCGTGGAGGATGTCAGCATAGTTGCGACACATGTAATGATGGAAGCCTGGGAACTCGGAATCGGTTCATGCTGGGTTAACTACTTCTCAAACAAAAAAATCGAAGAAGCATTCGAACTACCTGCAAACGAAAAACTCGTCCTCCTTATGCCGATGGGTTATCCTTCAGAAAAGGCTGCGCCTATACCGATGCACAGTCAGTACAAGGCCATTGAAGATACTGTAAAGTATATATAATTTTATTTTTTCCTTAGAAAACCGCGCAATCAATATTGTGCGGTTTTTTTACAAACTCCTGGTTTAAAATTATATTTTGCATTCCCGCATATATTATGCACAACCGCTGAATTCGCCAAAAACTCTATTTTATCTGCATTTTTTCATGCCTTTTTATTACATAAACAGTATTGTAAAACATGTGTATATATGATATAATAAAAGTTAGTTGCTGTGTGGAAAATTTAATCTGCACCGTATAAAAACCAAAGGAACTTATAATTTTGACAACAGAGGTAATTTTAAAATGAATACTTTCCCGCTTAATTTTACAAATCATATGATTTTCTGCGCAATTGGAGTTGTCTTCTTTCTGTTTCAGTTCTGGAGACAGGGTTTCAAATACCAGATTATGACTGCTGCCGCA
Organism: Oscillospiraceae bacterium; assembly: GCA_016296165.1. GTDB lineage: Bacteria > Bacillota > Clostridia > Oscillospirales > Ruminococcaceae > HUN007. The sequence continues at coordinate 9,367 of JAEDJV010000058.1, forward strand.
ATCGGCATGACACTTCTTCTCTACATAAATGACAGCACAACATGGAGATACATAGTTGGCATTGCTGAAGCTGTTCTTATCGTGGCAATATTCATCACAATGTCAGCAGAAAAGAAAAAAGCTGAAAAGAAAGCTGAAGAAAAAAACAAAACATCAGAAGAAAGCACTTCCTCCGAATCAGTTTCCTCTGAAGAAAATGAAGTGAAAAATACTGATAATGACGATAAAAAAGAGGAATCCATTGATGGCTGATATAAATAAAACTGTAGTCCTCGACTGGGACACAGTTTCAAACAACGACATACAGCATGACGAGATTCTGGCTCCCGGCAAGATAAAATTTTACGGACTTACAAAACCTGAGGAAGTGATTCAGCGAATCGGTGACAGCAGCATCGTTCTTTGCAACAAGGTTCTTATAACCGAACAAATCATGGATGCCTGCCCTTCACTAAGGTATATCGGTCTCTTTGCAACAGGTTTCAATAATATTGATCTTAATGCAGCAAAGGAAAGAGGAATTACTGTGTGCAATGCAGGCTCATACTCAACTGATGCCGTTGCCCAGCATACTTTTGCTCTTATACTTCATCACTTCAGTAAAGTGGCGCTATATGGAAATTATGTAGCAGACGGCGGTTGGATAAAATCACCCACATTCTCCGTTTTCCCGTTTCCTGTATATGAACTTGCAGGCAAAACAATAGCAATAGTAGGATTTGGCAGCATAGGAAAGGCTGTTGCAAAAATTGCTGAGGCTTTTAACATGAACATCCTTGTCTGTACAAGAACAAAGCCTGAAAATTCAAAATACGAACTTGTCTCACCTGAAGAGGCTTTCAGACGTGCAGATATACTTACCTGTCACTGTCCTCTTACAGAAAGCACAAAAGGATTTATAAGCCGGGACAGACTTTCTCTTATGAAAAAAAGTGCATTAATCATAAATACATCAAGAGGTCCTGTGGCCGACGAAAAGGCTCTTGCTGACGCACTCAATTCAGAACAGATTGCAGGTGCCGGACTTGATGTACTCGAATACGAACCTATGCGACCCGACTCACCCCTTCTGGGAGCAAAAAACTGCATAATAACACCTCATATAGCATGGGCGCCGCTTGAAACAAGGCGCAGACTCATCAGCATTGTAAACGGCAACCTTAAGGCGTTCCTGGAGGGAAAACCTACGAATGTTGTCAATCAATAAAAAGGAATGATTAATAATGATACGCATTTCAGAAAAACAGCGTATAGTAATAAAACTTGGAACATCAACAATTGCACACAGTACAGGCAAGCTTAATATAAGAAAAATGAACAGTCTCGTGAGAGTACTGGCCGATCTTCAGAACTCGGGCAAGGAGATTGTTATCGTATCATCAGGTGCTATAGGACTTGGTGTAGGTAAACTCGGCCTGAGAACACGCCCTTCAGATACACCTTCAAAGCAGGCATGTGCAGCTGTAGGTCAGTGTGAACTTATGTATATGTATGACAATCTTTTTGACGAATACGGCATAACTGTAGCACAGATACTTCTTACAAAAACTATTCTCGAAAAAAACAACGTTGTAAATACATTTGAAAAACTCATATCAATGGGAGTTATCCCTATAGTTAATGAAAACGACACCGTTGCCATCGATGAGCTCGAACTTGAGATCGGCGAAAACGATTCTCTGTCTGCGATGGTAGCAAATCTTTCAAAAGCAGACCTCCTTATCATACTTTCCGATATAGACGGTCTGTTCAGTTCAGACCCTCATTCAGATGAAAATGCAGAACTCATTCCGGTTGTCCACCAGATAGATGAATATATCGAAAATATCGCAGGCGGTGCAGGTTCATCACTTGGCACAGGAGGTATGGCTACCAAGATAAATGCTGCACGTATAGCAACACAGGCTGGTATAGATATGATTATCATGAACGGAAAAAATCCCGAAATGCTCTATGACCTTTTCGAAGACAAGCCGGTTGGAACATTATTTGAAGCACAGAAAGGATAATGCATTATGACATATATTGAACAGCTGGGTGCAAATGCAAAAGCTGCTGAAAAAAGCATAGCAACAGCAAGTACCATGCTAAAAAACGCAGCTCTTAAGGAAATAGCAAACGCACTCATTGAAAACACAGATCTCATCATAGAGCAGAACAGACTCGATCTTCAGAACGCAAAGGAAAACAATATCTCTGAAGTTATGCAGGACAGGTTAATGCTCAACTCTGACAGAATCAAAAACATTTCTGACTGCGTACTCAAGATAATTGATCTCGATGATGTTATCGGGAATGTAGAATATGGTGCCGTACGACCAAACGGACTCAAAATTTCAAAAGTAAGAGTACCTCTTGGCGTTATAGGAATCATCTTTGAATCAAGACCTAACGTTACTGTTGATGCAGCAACACTCTGCATGAAAGCCGGAAATGCTGTAATCCTCAGAGGCGGCAAGGAAGCAGTAAACTCGAACAAATGTCTCACCGAAATAATGCGTAAAGCCGTAGCAAAAGCCGGCCTTCCTGAAGACATCATCCAGCTTGTAACCGATACATCAAGAGAATCAGCAAATGAAATGATGAAGATGAACAAATATCTTGATGTTCTCATTCCAAGAGGTGGTGCAGGACTTATCAGTGCTGTTGTGGCAAACGCTACTGTACCGGTCATTGAAACAGGTGTAGGAAACTGTCACGTATATGTAGACAGCTCAGCAGATATTGATATGGCTGTAAATATAGCAGATAACGGCAAAACACAGCGTCCTTCAGTATGCAACGCCATAGAAAATCTCATAGTACACAAGGATATTGCAGAAAGCTTTTTGCCTGCAATAAAGAAAAAATTTGACGAACACAGTGTTCAGATTCTTGGATGTGAACGTACAAAGGCTATTCTAGGAGATTGTGTGATTCCTGCGACTGATGAAGACTATGCAACAGAATTCCTTGACTACAAAATCTCAGTAAAAGTTGTTGACAGCATAGAAGAAGCAATCGACCACATTTCAAAATACACAACTCATCATTCAGAATGCATAGTAACTTCAAGCCTTCCAAACGCAGAAAAATTCCAGAATGAAATAGATGCAGCTGCTGTATATGTAAATGCCTCAACAAGATTTACAGATGGCAGTGAATTCGGATTTGGTGCCGAAATAGGCATATCCACACAGAAACTCCATGCACGCGGACCTATGGGACTAAAAGAACTCACTTCAGTAAAATACATCATCAGCGGCAACGGCCAGATCAGATAAGATAAATAACAAACAGGAGATATAACTAATGCCTGATACAACCGAATTCATAACTCGTATGATGAACAGAGAAGGGGATGAACTCGACAAACTTCTCTCATACGCAGACGAGATAAAAAAAGGCAGTACAGTAAAAAAACAAAACGCAGACAGCATACTTGATGAGATATTCAAAACTCAGAAAATTCCCGTATCCCCCAAAAAATACAAAGAAATTCCCTCTGTTCCTGTATCGGAAACAGGAGAAAAAAACTTTCACAGACTGTTAAACTCGTATGAAGCACAGGATTACATAACATACGGTAGTATATGTGAATTTAATAAAAAAGATATAGTTCCGCTTATTACAGATGAAGCTGAACATGTGAAGTCGTCAGCACCTGAATCTGATCCTCCGGAACTTATTGCTGATAAAACCGAAGAAAAAGATACATCAGGCAGCATTCCTAAAATAAACGCTTCAGATCTTTTTGAGTCAAGTGAGGATAATATGTCGAATGCCGAAAGATTTGTGTCTCAGCAGGAAACTAAACATCCCAGACTCTATTTTCTGCTTGGTTTTTTTATCTTCATGGTTATGCTGCTCGGACTGGTATCATTTATATTTATCGGAGTGGATACTATAAAAAAATTCATAGTATAAACAAAAAATCTGCAGAAGAAACTGCAGATTTTTCTTATTTTTTAAAATTTACTTCAAGTAATTTTTCAAACTCTTCAAGAGCAACCGGTTTGGAATAAAAATATCCCTGAAGATATGTTGAATCCATATTTTTTATTATTGTGTCCACATCTTCGTTTTCGACACCTTCAATTATTGACTTACAGTCTATCCGGCGGCACAGAGAAAGCATATTTTCTATTATGATATAATCGATCTCGTGACCAGGTTCAGCAAGTTCACGAACAAATGAATGTTCAATCTTTATAAAACTTGTCGGCAGTTTTTTAAGCATCTCAAGCGATGCATAAGCCGTCCCAAAATCATCAAGGGCGAGCTGAAAACCTTCATCTATAAGGTTTCTGAATATACCAGCCAGTTCATCAGGGTGTTCAACCTGACGACTTTCAGTAAGCTCCACTATCATGTTTTCAGGATTTACATTGTACTTTCTGACCATACTGATAAGTTCTCTGGCAAAATCCTGCTCGAAGAACTGCTGATATGAAACATTGAAACTTACCTGAATATCACCGTATTTTTGCTGCCATATGCTCTGCTGCTTCACAGCCTGCTCCATAACCCATCTTCCGACAGGGACTATCTCTCCGCTGTCTTCCAGTATCTTTATAAATTCATCAGGTCTGGAATCACTAACTGTTTCGCCATGCCATCTTAAAAGTGCCTCACAACCGACTATCCTGCTGGTTTCACGCTTTACAAGGGGCTGAAAATACAACTCAAAGCCACTAAAATTATTATTTATGCTTCTGTGCAGTTCATCCTTAATCTTCTGCGTTCTCTCATGCATATCAGATATCTTTTTTGAAAAGAAAGCAATAGTACCACGTCTTGTATTTTTTCTGTACTCAAGTG
>JAEDJV010000217.1 GCA_016296165.1 Oscillospiraceae bacterium
ATTAAAAAAGAAAAATACTGAGTTATATAAGATGTGCATTGAATATTCTGACGATGCTTTCCGCGTTGGTTCAAACAAGATGATTGCATACAATGATGAAAAACCCGTTCGCAGAATTCGCTTTTCGCTCATGCACGAACTGGGACATCATGTACTTAATCATAGCGGTGACTCACGGAGCAATGAACAACAAGCGAATCTATTTGCAAGTTATCTCTTAGCTCCGCGCATGGCAATCCATTATTCGAACTGCAAGGACGCTAATGATGTGTCTCATGCTTTTGACATATCTCATGAAGCTGCTGAAAACGCTTTTGATGATTACCGCAGGTGGCACCGGCATGTTGTGATATATAAGATGTCGCAGTACGATAAAGCAATGTATTCTCATTTTTACAATGCTAAGAAAAAATGCTTTGTCTGGAACATTAGAAAGTGCGACTTTTGTGGAAAAACCTTATATAACTCTCTTGAAAACCATTGTAGTATTTGCACTCTTCCACCTATACGTACAGTGTATGAAACGCCTGATCTGTCAGATCAATGGGATGATAATGCAAGAATACTTCGCGCACAGCGCTTAAAGTGGTTATATGACGTATGATTGTTATGCTAATGCATTAACATAAATCTAAGAAATGGAGGTAACTACATTACTATTCGCTTATCTTTTTGGGACGTGCAACTCCGAAAAACAAAAGAAAAGAGGTATTATCATGAAAAAGAAATTGCGTACATTAAACATTTTGCTAATTGTATTGACATTATTATTTTCCACATTACCAAGTACTACAGCAGAGGCAGCTAGTAACAAATCTAAAGCTCAAAAAGTTGTAAAGACATATATCAATTCTACAAAGACTTACAACATTCAAAAAATGAATAAATGCTTTAAATCAACACCTAAAAATGCATTTTTTATCAGTAAAAAAGAGATGGCTAAATACTGTAAAAAATACAATAAAAACACTACATATAAAATAAAGTCAACAAAAATAAAGGGGAAATCTGGAGTCATAAAAGTCTCCGTCACGTCTCCTAATTGTTACGACATCTTTTACTCAGCTATAGATGATTCTTTTTCTTGGATATATGAATATATGCTAGAACACGGCAAAGAGCCTTCCGATTCTAAAGCCAATGCATATCTGATGAAGCGAATCAATTATTATACGCAAGAATACGGCGTAGGATATAAAACACATACTGTAACATTTAAAATGTCAAAAACTAAAAAAGGATGGAAAATCAAATCAGCTACTCGTAGCATTAAAGATATTGCAAACTGTCAATACGAAAAAGCTTATAACGACTATTTTTAGATATTGCAATAAAACAATAGACTAATAAAACCGCCCCATTACTGAGACGGCTTTACATAGATGCTATACAATGCCAAAGGCACGATATAAGCTATCCTGAACAAATAGATTATATCACAATCCTTTGGCACCTGTACAGGTGTATTTTTTATACCCAAAATTCATACAGTTACAAAGGAGATGATATCATGCAGCAGCGCTACGGTTACGGTTATGTGAGAGTATCGACCGATAAACAAGAGGAACTCTCTCCGGATTCTCAGGAGAAGCTTATCCGGGAATACGGAAAGAAGAACAATATCGTCATACTAAAGATTTTCTTTGAAATCGGTGTATCCGGAAGATCTGCAGATAAACGTCCTGCATTCCAGGAAATGATTGGTTCTGCCAAATCAAAAGAACATCCAGTGGATGCTATACTTGTCTGGAAGTACAGCCGGTTCGCCCGCAATCAGGAAGAATCCATTGTCTATAAGTCTCTTCTAAAGAAGCAGAACAATGTGGATGTGATCAGCGTATCGGAACCTCTGGTAGATGGTCCTTTTGGCAGTCTGATTGAACGAATCATTGAATGGATGGACGAATACTACTCTATCCGTCTTTCCGGAGAAGTGTTCCGGGGAATGAAAGAAAATGCTATGCGCGGTTCGTTCCAAGCGCGTCCTCCGATTGGATATAAAATTGTGGAGCACGGAAACCCACCCATTATCGTTCCTGAGGAAGCGGACATTGTCCGTATGATATTTGATAAATATGTCAATGAGTCCTGGGGATTTTTTGATATTGCACGCTATGTAAATTCTTTAGGATATAAGACGTCTCACGGAAAGCCATTCGAACGCCGCTCCATTGAATATATCATACAGAACCCTATTTACTGTGGTATGGTTCGCTGGAATCGTACTCACAATGCCACGAACGAAATCAAAGATAAGTCGGAATGGATAGTCGTGGACGGAGATCAGGAACCTATCATATCAAAAGAGCTATATGAGAAAGCTCAGGAGCGTTTCAGATTGACCTATAAGCCATCAGGAGCACGTCCCTCTTCCACTTATCGTCATTGGTTGTCAGGGCTTCTTAAATGCCCAGATTGCGGACGCACATTAACTGCCAGTACAAAGTATAGGCGTAACGGAGAAGAATACTCTTATTTTTCCTGTTACGGATATAGTAAGGGAAAATGTAAAAAGCCAAATGGAATCAGCTCTCTTGTACTGGAAAAAGAAGTTCTGCGCTCTCTTAAGGAAGCTCTGGATAAAGGAATTGTGGAATATGAATTGAAACATTATGAACCTGTGGAACGTACCGATGAATGTTCTATCATTAAAGAGCGTCTGCAGGGATTAGAACCGAAAGAAGATCGTATTAAGGCATCTTACCGGGAAGGAATTGATACTCTGGAAGAATATAAAGAAAACAAACGTCTGATACAGGAAGAACGGGATCGTCTGCAGAAGCAGCTGAATGAATTGATTCTGAAAGAAAGTGCTTCTGATCAGGGAGATGACACCTCTGCGATCATGCTGCAGAGAGTAAGAAATACATATAATATTCTAAAGTCTGACAAGTACACTATTACGCAAAAAAGTGAAGCTCTGAAACAGATTGTCGAAAAAATCGTCTATGACCGCCAATCTGACACTCTGAAAATCTATTACTTCTGTTACGTATAAACATCGAGAAAACCCAGTAAAATCAATGCTTTCAAGCACTTTATAGGTTATAGCAAAAAGGTTGACACAATGGGGATCAAAATCCCTTGGCGATCAGGGATATTCTCCTATTGAGAT
>JAEDJV010000218.1 GCA_016296165.1 Oscillospiraceae bacterium
ACGCGAAGCTGCAGGTATCGTAACAGATACAGTATCACCTAAGTTACTCCCTGACTACCGCGGAAACAAAAGCGGAATGTAATTTTTCTGCATATAATAAACTAACACAGAAAACCCCTGTTCAATACAGGGGTTGATGTGTGTTTTAATAAAGTATTTTGTTGATTTTGTAAATTAAAAAAAGTTAATCCGGTAAACACATGCAATCTGAATTATATCTTTATCGGAATGCTTTTTATGTATTTTGGAGGTTTATTAAGATGGACTTATTTAATGGTGTAATATCCATTACTGGTATCGCTTTCCTTATGTTTGTAATTTTTATTGTTGCAGGACTCGGTTATCTACTCGGAAGGGTAACAATCAAAGGCGTATCACTCGGTACTGCCGGTGTATTCATTGTGGCTCTTCTTTTCGGCGCTGTTATATTTGCGGCTGACGGCTCCAATCTTGTCACAGAAAAATTTGGTACAGATATCTCAATTGCCAAAAGCAACTTCAAGATTATCGAAAACCTTGGCCTTATCCTTTTCGTAACATCAGTTGGATTCATTGCAGGACCTAATTTCTTCTCAAATCTCAAGAAGAACTTTACATCCTATGCACTTCTTTCTCTTGTAATTATCCTCCTCGGTGGTCTGACAACTGTATTCTGCATCAAAGTATTCGGCTGCAGTCCGGAAATGGCAGTAGGTCTCCTTTCAGGTGCTCTTACTTCAACACCTGCTTTTTCAGCTGCAAAGGACACTATCAGTTCAATAAACACAGATCCTGATGTAATTGCAGAACTTGAAGACATAGTAACAGTTGGCCATGGTATTGCATACCTCTTCGGCGTTGTAGGTGTTGTTCTCTTTGTACAGATTGTTCCTAAGATCCTCAGAGCAAATATGGACGAGGAACGCAAGAAGATTTCTTCTGTTGACACCGGTGCCAAGAAAAACGAAGGCAAAAAGCTCTTTGACATCGACGGTTTCGGTCTTGCTGCATTTGCTATCGCTGTAGTACTCGGTATGCTCATCGGCGGTATCAAGATTCCTATGTTCTCTTCAACATTCTCACTCGGTACAACAGGCGGATGCCTCCTTGCTTCACTCGTTGTAGCTCACTTCGGACACTTCGGTCCTCTTAATATGAAACCTGAAAAGAGAATGCTCGAACTCTTCCGTGAATTCGGTCTTATGGCATTCCTTATCGGTGCTGGTATCCCTGGCGGTGCCTCATTTATCCAGTACTTCAAACCAGCTTACTTCCTCTATGGTATGCTCATGACAATAGTACCTATGATAGTAGGCTTCATCATCGCAAAATACGTTATCAAACTCCCTCTCTTCAACAACCTCGGCGGTATCACAGGTGGTATGACATCAACACCTGCTCTCGGAACACTTATCAACGTTGCAAAGACAGATGACGTTGCTTCCGCATATGCAGCAGCTTACCCAATTGCTCTTATAGCGGTAGTTCTTGTTTCACAGTTTATAATAATACTCTTCTGATAACTGTCTGAAGAATAATAATATAATCAGGTAAAATTTATGAAACAGATTGAAATATCACGGGCAACAATGGGGCGTATCCCGACATATCTGAAATACCTTAAAGATAAAGCCCTTAATACTGAAAATATTTCAGCTACAACTCTTGCCAAAGAACTTGGTCTGGGTGAAGTTCAGGTTCGAAAAGATCTTGGTGCTGTAAGCGGTGCAGGCCGTCCTAAAACAGGATACAATGTTTCTGAACTTATCGCAGTTCTGGAAAAATTCCTTGCTCATGATGAAAACAGCAATGTAGTCATCGTAGGTGCCGGAAAACTTGGAAGAGCACTTCTGGACTACAGCGGTTTCAGGGAATACGGCCTCGATATCATGGCCGCTTTTGACAAAGCTGTAGATACACCTGAGAAAAGCAATCTGGGGAAACCTGTTTACTCTATGGATATGCTTGACGATTTCTGCAAAGAAAACAACATACGAATAGGAGTAATAGCAGTACCGGTTCAGAGTGCACAGGAGGTATGCAACCGTTTTATAAAAAATGGTATAAAAGCTATATGGTGCTTTGCTCCATGTACTCTTGACGTGCCTGATAATATCCCCGTTCAATATGAAAATATGGCACTTTCACTGGCATATCTGAATAAAAAAATCTGATAAAAAGATTTTTAAAAAATAAAAAACGTCTCTCTTTTATGACAGAGACGACAGAAATTTTTGTAGTATTTTATTAAAGGCTGCGTAACAGCATAAGTTACGCAGCCTTCTTTTTCATATTTTCACAAAAATCTTAAAAAAATCATCTTTGTTAGGATTTTCTTCATTCAATATCTGAGTCGATGTAAAAAATCTTCCCATAACATGGTTTTCATTCCTCAATCCACTCAGAAACCGTCCTGCTTTCGCTGGAGATATTTACTCCAATCTTATGAACTGTCCTGCTGTCATCTAGATACGGTAGAGCGTACTGCATTTTTTCAATCTGCTCCAGCGCTTCCTTTGCACTGCCGTCGAGTTTGAATTCGAAAATATATATATCATTGTCACTTTCTATAATCACATCAGCCCTGCCCTTGCTGTTCTGTTTTTCAATCAGTGTTGTGTAACATGAGAGAAGGCGGAATATGATGTAAAATGTGTACGAAAAATGCGTTTCAAAATCCTTTGCACGTTCATCTTTGTTAGCTTCATACGGTATTGACGAAAGAAACGATGTGAACGCGTCGCGCACTCCGTCAAGATTACATCTGCGAAGCATTCGGTCAAGATTTTTTACCCAGTTTTCAGGCTGTTTAACGGACTTTCCGAAATAACTGTTTGCCGTAAGCATTACAAACCCTTGCTTTACTTCATTGTTAGGATAGTCAAGCCGGTATTCATTGTACTGTTCATCATAACCTTTTATGGTCAGATATCCACTATGATACAGCATCGCCAGCGGATCTTCAGTATCGGCACGATAATCAGCAAAATACTCCCGTTCGTATTCTACTGAAGTTAATTTCTGCATATTTACATTTTGTCCTTCCAGCAGTTTTACCAGATACGACGGTGTTCCTGAACTGTACCAGAAATTATATATTTTCATTTTTTCAAATGCATTTATTATACTGAAG
>JAEDJV010000059.1 GCA_016296165.1 Oscillospiraceae bacterium
TTAAAAGAAGTAGATAAATTATCAACTGATAATCCACATTTTTATGATTCTGAACCATCTTTCACAAATCAGTTGACACAAGCAGAATCCAATAATATTAAAATCAGTTTTAATGAAGGTACAAATCAGGAAAAATCAGTTACTATCAGTTCGGCAGAACTGTATAAAAAGAATATTACTGTAAGTTATGAAGTTTCTGATTACTCAAAACTTACCGCTGAAACATTTGAATTGTTTGGAGAAGGAAGTCTTGTAGATACAAGCAGTATTTTTAATTTACCTACTCAGATATACGGTTCTCCTCTTTCAGTTGTTCCTTTGGTAAAGATAGACGGTGAATTAGTGCTTACAGGTCCTGATCTTTATATCGGCAATTCACAGAAAATGTATATTTCAACTGATGCCTGTGGGAAAGATAAGAAAAAATATACTGCGACACTAACAGCTGGAGAAATGTGTAGTATTGTTATTGACACTGGTAATATTTCGTCAAATGAACTTTCAGAAGCTTATATCAGATCATTAACAAAAACTGAAACGGTAAATAATAAATATAATTATTATGAATCAGGTTTGAATTCTTCGGATAAACTTAATGAACATAACATATACAATATAGATTATCTTGGCAGCATGCTTAGACTAACAGGTGTTATGTATTTTTCTCAGGTTGACATCATGACTCAGGCTCTTTCAGAAAAGACCAGTGTTAATTATGAGAATTCATTAAGGTTCGGGATTGTAGGATATAAGCCGACTGTGTATAGCGAAAAAGCGAATTTACAGTTTCAGGGTGTGAACTATGGAATACAGAAATCAGGGGTATATTATACTGATATATTAGGAAATGATTGCTCGGTTGTTTCAAAAAAAGGAAATATTACCGATGTAATGGCTTTTGGCTTTGAAAGAGGCTTAGCTTCTTCAGAACTAGAAAGTTCTGTTATTGAAGAAATTTTAAATGTAGACGCTCTGTCTACAGCAGTAATATTTCGAAATGCTCAGGAAAAATCAATACCTATTGTAACTTTGTCAAAAGATTCTGAATTTAAAGTATCTGATTTAAACTGTAATTCAGATGATAAGTCAAGGATTCAGTCAGAAATTGATGCTGGAAATTCTGTATTAGCGACTCAGTCAGAAGTATCAATAGGAAAATGGCGTGGTATTGGCTATATTGTGTTTATGCCGGACGGTGTTTCCCAGAAATATATGATAGCAGGCGGATATAACGGCGGAAGTTCAATAGATCCGGTTACATTATATTATCTAATTGATGTTGCTCTTGACCTTGCTATGATCGCTGAGAGTGTGTTGGTACTAACAGGAATCCTGGCAGCAATGACAACACTTGCATTTGGTCCGATGGTATTAGCATTACTTGCTACTGCATCTATTACTTTTCTTTTTATAGATATTCTTGAGCAGTCACTATTGCTTTATGACTATGAAGTAAACGGAAACATAGAGTCAGGACGAGAGATTCAGGTCAATCTTGCTGTAAACAGTGTTCTTACACTTGGTACAATGGGGATAGGCCGAGGAGTAAAAGGACTTTCAAATATTGTTTCAAATTCAAGACTTTCCAGAACGTATGGAAGTTCAACGATAAAGAACATACGAAGCTATGGATTTAATGCTTCTGAAATAGGTTCAAAGGTTAAGAAATTTAAGTCATTTGGTATGACTCAGTCTACGATAGATGCATTGTTAAAAGATTCTAAGTGTATGTACCTTAGTGATGATGTACTAAAAGTTATAGGAGAAAGAGGCGGTAACCAAAGAATACTTGCTGAAATGGTTCTTCGAAACGGAGATGATTTTTCAGCTGCTGTACTTAAAACTAATGTAATTGATGAATTTTGCGATTTAGCTTGGAAATACGGAGATAATGCTTCAAAAATAATAATTTGTAATGATACTACAATAAAAAAAGTATCTGAAATGACTGATAGTTCACTAAAAAATTATTTCAGAACAATAGATTATATAACACAGCATAGACCAAATGCGAGTTCTGAAGTATTATCTTCGTTATATAATGCTGAATCAAGAACTACCTGCAGAGCGTTAAACGAAATTGGTAATGCGAGTGATGATACTATCCGACAAAATATTAAAAAATTTAGAAGCTGTTTAGGCAAACAAAAAAAATCCAGTAATGTTGGGTATGCAAATGTAAAAATTGAAGGAGTCTCAGAAGAGATTTATTCTTTAGCTTTTTATGAAGATTTAGAAGAAGCTATGTCTTATGGTGCAAAAATTGAAAATTATCCAATGGCTTGGGCACCTGAAAATAGTCCATATATTGCATTTGAGGTACCAAATTCTCCAGGCCAAAATCCATATCTTCGTACTGTGTGTACTGAATATAAAATTTTAAGTGAAATTGAAAAACAAATATCTAGTATTCCAAATGTTAATGGTGAAATATGTATATTCACAGAACTTGAATGCTGTGAAAGTTGTAGTGATGTAATAGCACAGTTCCTTGAAAGACATCCAAATATAAAGATTGATATTATTCATAATAATGGTACCAGATTAATTCCAGATTAAGGAGATAAATATGTATATAGATAAAGATGAATATTTTATTGTTAAATCAGATTTAGCAGAAGTTATAGATATGGTATTTAAAAGGCGCGAAATTACAATATCAAATATTGCTCGTTTATATGGTGATGAAGTATGTGGATCACGAGATGATGAAGAAAATACAATTTTAGTAATAATGTTTTATTATTTGATATGGAAAAAAATCGGAAAATTATCAGCGTGTATGATTCAAGAAGTAAAAAAAGAAACAAATGAAATACTGTTAAAAAACAAAAAAATATCACGCTTGAATGAAGAGGAATTTAAAGATTTTATGATATTAGTAAGAGAATTAAATAATAGTGATATCAATGTTTTAATCGATTAAGATGATTCGAGCATTAAAAGGTCATTTTTGTTTTTTCGATTCTTGAAACCACGCAATTACGTGACTTGTAATTCGTTAAAAATTGAAAAAACGGGATTTTGACTCTTTAATCTTGAGATATTACTAATACTTCAATTCAAAATTCAATTCCTTTAGATTTTTCAACAATGGAGGAAATATGTCAGATATATCCCTACTCCCATGGTGGCTGCCAGCAGGACTTTTAATATGTGGTCTTGTTTATACTATACTTACAGTCATCGCAATTAAAACATATAAAACAAACAAAGACGAGATAAAAGAACTCGTAAATCGAAGCGAAGAATGTGAAGCTGAAGTTCTCAATACTATTGTCCTGAATGATACAAATGCTTTAGCAAGAATGCGTCAGGCTTCAGCAGTACTTTCTGAATTTCAGAATGCAGCTAATCTTCCACTTGAGTACGTCTGTACAGAAATACGTTTCAATATCGGATATGATGTAGAAACTGTCATTCTGAGGAGAGCTAAAATGAAAATAGTCAGACCTGGCAGCAGAATTAAAATATACTATGACCCATACAATCCAGAGCAGGCTTTTTCAAAAGATATGAAATCAATCATTCTTCGCAAACCATTCAGAGATTGTATTGTTAATGGCTTAGTTGCCTTAATTACACTTCTATCTGCAATTTTTTGTTTTATTCAGTAGTCACTGAATTCACTTCAATGTTTCAAAAAAGCTCTGAACCACGCACACACGTCGTTCAGAGCTTTTCTTCGTTAAAAACCATATCGCCCCCGCAACCCAGTTTAACACATACCCTCCATGTCCCGCATCGATAACAATAATCGGTTTCTCCTGTTCTGTAACCGGAACAAAAGTCATAACCGATTTTTCAACCCTGCTGAAACCATAGGCAATACAAAGTCCCCCGATCCCCAGCACCGCAGTAACGATAAATGTTCTGCGGTGATTTTTAATTTTTGCAAGAATTTTGTTTATTGTTTTGATTCTCCTGTTTATCCGCATGTCCTTCACCTCTTAATTTTTTGAATAGTATATTGATATGCCAAAACAGGAGAATATATGAGTTGTAAAACTAATTTTTCTTTTTAAAAGATATTGAATTATTTTCATCTCAAAAGATAACGGAAATTCTATAAACAAATACGCAGAAATTTGTTGACTTTAACATTTTTTTGCGTTATAATAAAACTGTCGAAAATACATTAAACTTGTCCGGAGGCTTATATTATGAAAAACAAAAAAATATTTCGAGGATTTACACTTATTGAGTTAATTGTTGTTATTGCAATTATCGGTGTACTGGCTGCTATACTTGTACCAGCTATGATGGGATGGGTTCGTAAATCAAAATTTGCAACTGCAAACGCAAATGCCAAGATGATTTTTGAAGCACTCTCAGCAAGTTCTCTTGATCTTGAGATGAAAGATATCGTTATCCCGTCAAACGGAACAAGATTTGCTAAAGCCGGTGGTTTCGATGGTGCCGAGGGTAATTATATCAACATGAGAGTATGGCTTAGCAGCAGCATGTTTTCAGATGAGCAGAGAGAAATGATGAGTGATACATGTGGAGGATATGTTGACATGATTTATGAAAACAACTATCCGAAGTACGTTGTATGGTCAAAAGATAAGCATGACGCAGCAATACTTGGCTGCTACCCGGCTATATTTACTCTGGATGACAAAGCAACATGGGCGAATTGGGATGATTTCGCAAAAAGTTAATGTACCATTGTTCTTATAAAAAAGAATGAAGAATTGTAAAAATCCTTCATTCTTTTTTTGTTTATTCAGTTGGTTTTAATGAGTCAAGATAAGCAGTGGCTTTTTTCTGAATTTCGGAAGCAACTGCACTTAGTTTTGTTC
Organism: Oscillospiraceae bacterium; assembly: GCA_016296165.1. Taxonomy (GTDB): domain Bacteria; phylum Bacillota; class Clostridia; order Oscillospirales; family Ruminococcaceae; genus HUN007. The sequence continues at coordinate 4,806 of JAEDJV010000059.1, forward strand.
CTGAATCATAGTATTTTTTTGCTTCTTCTTTTATGATACTGTAGAGTTCATTTTCTTTTCGGCTCATAAACACAGGAGCATATACTGCTTTTCTGAACTTGGCTTCAGTTTCTTCTGTGATCTCAGGTACAGGATATGTTTCTCCTTTTATTGTATAAACCGGATAATAGTCTTCGCCATACAGTTCACGTTCACGCTTAAGTGAGATGTTATCAGATATCATCTTTTCCATTGCAGACTTTCTTACAGGAAGGGAGAAAATATCATGCTCACAGTTATCGTAAAATTCATCTGTAAAAAACTGTTTTACAAACTGCCATGCGCAGTCTTTTGCTCCGGATGACTTAAGAACTGAAAAGCATATTCCAGGCTTTATTTCCATTCCTGTTTCATTATCAGAAGGCCATCCTTTGATATAAACATCATCATAGTTTTCCGCCTGCTCGCGACTGAACTCCCATGGAGTGCTGATGCGGTATTTTCTTACCGGCGGACGATAATCAGGGTTCGGATTGTCATAATAACCGTTTTCTTTATTCTGAATATATTCTTCTTCTGAAATAAACTCTCCTGTCCACTCCAGTAAATCTTTCAGATCCTTGTTATCATAGTCACATTCAAATTTTTCAAAATCAGTATTTGTGTTAATAAATACTGAGAGCAAATCCTCAAGAGCCTCGATGTTATATCTGTACTCGGTAATGTCGGTATCAACAGTTTCAAGGTATTTTTTCATAGTCCACATTTTGTCATCTTCAGCATATGCCTCATCCTGTATTATAGTTGTTCCTTCAAAGTACGGGAACAGAGTGAACATAATTCCGTTATCAATACACGCTGAAGTTATATTTTCCATGAAATCATCATATTTTACTTCGCTGTCATCCGACATCAGTTCTTTAAAATCAGCAAATGGAACTCTGTCCGGAAGTTCTTCCAGAATGACATCATCTGCATCATAAACAATAAAATCAGGCGAAAAACCTTTTTCAATGTCTTTAAGAAGTTCTTCCATCTCTGTATAGTTCACAGTATGAATAAAATATTTATCATTTTCACCGTTAAACTCACGAACTTTTTCAGGAATAAAGGATTTTCCAAAATCACCTGACACAGATGTATAAATATCCCCTGCAAACGTAACTATCCTTTTGCTGTTAAGCTGTTCAAGTCTTGTATCGTCCGCTTTTTTAAGAGCAAACGGACCATCTTCCCCGCTGAAACAGATAGTAGATGAATCGATAACAGCAAGGCATGGATATTCTTTTATAGGAATCTCAGAATCAGCGCCATCCATTATAACGTCGTAAGTTCCATCTGACAGTTTATATCCATAAACTGAAGAATTATCAACAAGGTATATATCATATTTGTTATCACCAGGAAGAACTGATTTGCATTCGTAAGATATTGTTTTTACTTTTCTGTCTGTAAGAATCTGTCCTCCGACAAACGGAGCGAGGCTGATTGATTTTTCATCCCTGTATGCCAGCCATACTTCATTTTCGTAACAGAAAATAGTATCACAGACAACACCTTCCGGAATCGGAGTTTCAGTTGCAATAGTGTCAGACTGTATGTACTTCTGAACAACCGGGGCACCTTTAAGATTATTGGTGAGAACACATATGTTTCCGTCATCAGTTACATCAATAGCTTTAACTGTGCATCTGTAACCAACCTTAGGTCCTTCAGATACTTTTGTAAGTGTTCCGTCTGTTTTCATCCTGTACAGTTCAATTTGTGTTGTTTCGGTAGTATTGCCCTTTCCGTCAGATATCAGATCATGAACAGACTTGCTGAAATAAAGATCATCATTATCAGTACAAAATCCTGTAATAATGCCGCCGTAATTCATGGTCAGCTTTGTTTCTTCATAAATACTTCCGGAAAGACTGGTAACATAGAAACGTTTCATTGTAATCGGAGCTTCTTCATATGCTACAGTATATTTGGTTCCGTCAAAAGAGGCGCCGACAATCTTCATGCCGGCAGCTTCTTCTGTATCAAGAGTTTTGACTGTTCCACCCTTGTTAAAATACACCAGGACTCCTGATCCGTCTGAGTAAAGTATCCTGTCCTTGCATACGGAGAATATTGTTTCTGCTCCTTCGATAAAGGGAACTGATTCATTCTCAGCATCTGCTTCTGACGGAACATAACTATCAGGTGCGTTATAGTATTCCCCTTTTTTCAGAGTGAGTGCATTGAAATCGGTCATCTTGTAACCACTTTTGCTGGAATATGTAATATCATCACTAATGACATACTTGTAGTTTCCGGCATAAACTTCAGCTGTTACTTCACCGACAATATCTTTAGTTTCTGAAAGTTCACCTTTTTCCCAGTAGGTTTCAAGTTTATACTCTACTGCCTGCTCCTCAGGTGTGATTTCTTCAATCTGACTTTCTTCCGGTTCACTTATTTCATTGTCATCAACTTTTTCATTGCATGAGGTAAATGATACTGCCATGATAAATGTGGTTATCAGACTTGCTATCTTCTTTGAATGTCTCATTACTACTCCTTATACGACAAAAAATTATTAATATCATTATACAGAAAATCAAGACTATTTTCAAGTTTTTTACCATATATCGGAATATAACTGTTTTTTTCGTCATTCCTGGCCTTTATATTTAGATGTAATTTAGCATTATGCCAAAATAGATTTAAGAAGAATGAAGTCAATAACATCTACTCTGCCGTTTTTATCAATATCACTGTTTTCTGCTGATATTGAGATATCCATACCTAAAAGATATTTTACAAGGTCAGCAAGATCAACAGATGTTACAGAACCATCACCGTTTACGTCCCCTTCCGGTTTCTCCGGGGCTGTTCCGTAGACTTCAATCTCAGCTATGTTACAGCAGTAAACGGAATCTTTATTTACAGATGAATCTGCAGGAGCACCTGACGGAACCTGATATCTGATATATCTTATTCCCTTGTTATCTGTAAGTTTTGTTGCATATCTCATACCGGAAGCAGGTTTTGAACTTATTGTATAGATTCTCTCCCAGTTCACGCCATCTGCAGATCCTGTAAAATACGCATCCTTACATCTGTATTCATAACCGCTTCTAGGAGCATAGCCAATCGCTGTTATATCGTAAACATCCCCAAGGTCAGCCTGCACCCAGCCGTCACCTACTCCGTCGAAGAACGAAGAAGTATTTCCGTCAAATGCCTTTTTGCAGTCATTTTCAGTATTGTTCCATGGATTGCTTCCTGTTACTCTGTCAGGAGTAATATTGATTTTCTCTCCTTTTATCTCAGCCTGCGCCTTAACATCATCAATAATGTATGTTGTAACTGAACGTGCAGCAAGTTCTGCTGAAAAACCTGTTCCGTTTGTAGAGATATCATTAAGTTCTTTCCAGTTTTCACCGTTTTGCATATTTCCGCTTGTCCGGATAACCTGTACGCTGTTTCCAAGCTCTGTGAATTCCGAGAGATCAAAATCAACCTTCTTCGCATCTCCGTCATTTGTTGCTACAATAACAAGTCTGTTTCCGGTCTTGTCATAAGCTGCCATTGTTGAACCGGAGGACTTAAGCATTGTATATCCAGGTCTTATATATCTTGAGAACTGTCCGAATACATAATACTTCTTAGTCAGGATGATGCTCTGATTATCGTGATCGGCAACAGCAAGTCCCCAGAATCCTTTTGTAATATCAGGCATACCACTGTCTTTTTTGCCGTTATATCCATCCTTGCTTATATGCTTGTCAATCGCCTGCCAGATTATCCATGCAGATGAATTCAAACCGTTACAGTCAGCGTTGATTCTGTTTGCAAGCCACAGAGCAGGTCCCATCTCACCGGCATTTACACCCGAAACACCTGCACCGTCAACTTCACTCATCCAGAGATTTTTTCCGTTTGCTTTTGCAAGATCCTTAAGCTGGGTTCTCTTGCTGCCGCCATATGTATGCGTATCAATTCTGCCTACCGCATTCTTTGCATTGGAAGAAAGTGCGTTAAATGCGTCAATCTGGGTGTCAATAGAAGTTTCATCTGTTCCGGCAATAATTACATCTGACATGTTTTTCGCTTTCATTGCACGCTGCATTTCCATAATCATATTTGATTCAGAAGCACCTATATCAAAATGACATCCTTCCTGCTTGGCACTATATGCACCCCAGAAATTTGTGTACGGTTCGTTAAACGGTTCAACACTCTGAACATCAACTCCCCATTCGTTTTGATAATGAGCACATACCTCAGCCATATAATCTGCAAATCCGCCGTACCACTCATTTTTCAGATTGTTTTTTCCGGCATCTCTGTTACCGCTTGAACATCCGCTTTCAGTCATATAATACGGAGGTGAATTTGAAAACATTTCAACTATAAGATTATTTCCGGAAGCCTTCAATGCTTTAAAAAGAACATTTCTCTGATTATAATCCGCATTCCAGTCGTAAACGACTCTGCCGTTTTCAAGTCTTGAATATCCCGGCATATTTGAGTCTGTTCTGGTGATATGATCATGAGTCGGATCATCACCGCCGCCAATATTAAATCTGGCAATATTCATACGAAGTCCCGTATCGCCAAAGAATGCCTCACCTGTCTTCTCGGCAAGTACATCGGAATATCCTACTCTGTTAGCCCACCAGCACAGCGAAGTTCCCCATCCTTCAAACACACCGTTGTTAATTTCATACGTATCAAACGGAGAAATCGACACAACATCAGCAGCCTCCACAGACCTGAAACTGAAACATGAAAGTCCGGTACTGCATACACCTAGTGCCATAACAACGGCAGCCACTCTTTTAATGATTTTCATTTAACATACACTCCTTAAAAATATATTTCAGGAATATGTGAAGATATCTGACGCTTCACATATTCCATTAAAAAACAGACACTAATCCAGTGGTCTGACATATTTATACTTTATGTTCTCCATCCTTAATCCACTCTGAGCAAAATAAAATCTTATTGTATTGAATCTTGAATACATGCAGACATCTCTGTCCATAACAACAGTTCTGCCGTTTGTCCCGCTGAACGTAAATGAAGTACAAACCGTACCATTGTTAAAATAAGTAACCGGTATCTGTGCCACTTCTCCCTGATCAGAATGCGCTGACAATGATATCTTATAACATCCGGGCGTGGTAATAGTAAGTTCATAGCAGTAAACACATCCTCTGTCCGTACAAACCATATCAAGCGGAATCTCAAGTTCCTTGTCAAGTTCGTACAGAACAACCGGTGCATCACTTCCCTTGTCTTCTTCCGGTCGGTTAATTACTTCAAAAGACTCATATCTGTCTGTAAAATATTTCATTGCATTTGAGTTCATAAGAAATCTGCATATATTAGCTGCATTTCTCTGAAGTTCAGATCTCTTTAAAATGCCTTTTTCAAGATACTCAAGTGTATTATCATCATTTTTTTCGCTGTCAGAGCAAACCATGTACACATCATTCTGCGCCATGGCCATAGCCGCAAAATTATTTTTACGCTGCCTGCAGCCTCTCTCATTTATATCTGCCCACCAGTCAGTCATTACCATTCCTTCAAATCCCCATTCTTTTCTGAGAATTGAAGTAGTGAGATCATAACTTCCTGCTGTCCATAAACCATTTACCGAACCGTAAGTAGTCATAACCGAACCGGCATCTGCCTGCTTAACAGCCATCTCAAATCCTTTAAGATAAATTTCTCTCAGAGCTCTCTCGGAGATAACAGAATCCGTTTCCAGTCTCTTCGTCTCCTGATTATTTCCGCAGAAATGCTTTATGGTTCCTTCAGAACCGCTTCTGTGCATACCAATTAATTCAGCACATGCCATCTTGCCCGTAAGTAAAGGGTCCTCTGAAAAATATTCAAAGTTTCTGCCGTTCAGAGGATGACGGTGTATATTCATTCCCGGACCAAGCAGACAGTCAACCTTCGTCTGTGCAAGCTCTGCGCCTGTCATTTCGAAAAGTTCCGTAACAAGTTCCGGATTAAAAGTTGAAGCTATCATCGAGCCAATCGGAAGACTGAATGCTTTTATACCGCAGTCAAGTCTCATGCCCGAAGGGCCGTCTGCACAGCATCCGCAAGGGATACCAAAATTCTTAAGATTTTCTGAAACACCGCCAAAAGCTGAAGCTGTACCGGCTGTAACCTTAGGACTTCCCATACCCTCGCCTCTGATTATACAGGATAGATCGTAGTCAGAAAGCTGAGCTATAAACTCATCCATAGTATTTTTGCCGTCAAGAACATCAGCAAGTTTTATCCCACAGTCTCCTGTATAAGGTATTTCTTCCGGTATATCCTCAAGTCGTTTCTTCTGTTCATCATTTTCAAGAAGCGGAACATCTTCTTCTGTAACTGTAAAATTCCCTTCTGAATCTTTTAACGGCTTAATTCTCTTAAAAGGCATAACCGGAGCAAGACACTGGGTAAGTTTTTCAGTTACAACTGTCTGAGGGATATTTATAGTTTCTGTAAATACTGCATTTCTGATATCAGTTCCGGTATAAATATTATAATCACCCGCCTCAAGTACAAAACAGAATCTGTTCACTGTTGCACCTGAATCATCGTAAGAAGCAATATCGGAAAGTGAAAAATCAATCCTTATGATTTCATCCTCACCAGGCTTAAGTTCTCTCGTTTTTTTAAATCCGCACAGAACTCTTGCCGCTTTTCCGAGTCGACCCTGAGGTGCCTCGCAGTAAATCTGAACAACTTCCTTTCCGCTGAAATCACCTGTATTTTTTACTTTGACTTCAACAAAATTATCGGAGCTGTTCGTAACATTTACATCAAAAGTCGTATATGACAATCCGTAACCGAACGGATAATGAACACTTTCTTTTGCAAATGTTTCAAAATACCTGTATCCGACATAAATATCCTCAGCATAAAAATTTCTGACTGTATCTCCGAAATTCCTGTCCGAAGGATAGTCCGAAATCTTATAGGCGATAGTATCCGGCAGTTTACCTGAAGGACTTATCTTTCCCGTAAGAACTGCAGCTGTCCCTGTGCCACCTGTCATGCCACCCTGCCAGATCATAGCAAGGGCATCCGGATTACAGCTTTCTATAAAGAGAGTATCCATTATACCGCCTGTATTAAGAAGAACGATCATCTTTCTGAAGTTTGCCCTTACTTTAGTTATCATATCCTTCTCAGTATCACTCAGCAGATATGCGCCGGGTTCTTCCCTGTTATCCTGTTCTTCACCTGCAGTCCTTCCGATAACGATTACAGCAGTGCTGCACTGAGATGATATCTTTTTTACAAATTCATCTTCAAGAGGCATCTCCTCCTGCGACCAGGGTTCTGTACCCCAGCCTGCACCTGGATTGAAAGGATTTTCATCATCCCACTTTTTATAAACTGAAAGTAATTCTTCATTAAGTTTAACCCCAGCTTCAATAAGACCTTCAACAAGTCCTGTAACCTTAGATACATTTACCATACCCCCTGAACCGGTTCCGCTTTTATAATAGTGCAGCTGTATTCTTCCGAATAATGCAATTTCTTCGGAAACATCAAGAGGAAGTGCGTTATCTCTGTTCTGAAGCAGGATAATTCCTTCTGCGACAGTCTGCACAGCTTTTTCAATATATCTGTCCCAATCTAGTATCTTTGCCATTGTGTTCGTTCCCTTCTATCAGCATTTTTCACAGAATTTTCTCAATTTAATAAAATCCTGTATCCATTATATCAAATATTTTATGATTTATCAATGTTTTTTTTGCAAATTCATCAAAAAACAGTAAGAAATCAGCGGAGCCTGAGCAGACTCCGCTGATTTCTGTGAAATGATTTTTACTGTTCTGAGCTTTGGATATCCCTCATTAGAATTTTCTTCTCCAGACTGAAGGTGAGAGAAGTATTATCATAGGGAGACATTCCAGTCGTCCAAGAAGCATATCTACAGTAAGGACTACTTTTGAAAAATCCGAATAAAACGAAAAGTTCTCCATTGGTCCTACTTTGTTAAGTCCTGGTCCTATGTTATTTATGCATGTTACTACGGATGAAAATGACGTTGTAAAATCTGCATTGTCAAGCGAAACAAGGAGAAGCGAGATAAACAAAAGTCCTATATACAGAATGAAATACGTCTGTACGCCATGAACTGTCTGGGTATCCATTGATTTGTCTTCGCCTTTGAGAACGTAAACGCACTTCGGACTAAGTGTACGTCTGACAAATTTCTTTACACTCCTGAACATTATTACTATTCGCTGAACTTTAAGGCCGCCGCCTGTTGATCCGGCACACGCGCCTATGAACATAAGCACTATCAGAACGGTCTGTGAAAATTCCGGCCATTGTATGAAGTCAGCTGTTGCAAAACCGGTTGAGGTCATTATGGAAGATACCTGAAAAACAGAATATCTGAAGTTTGTAAAAACTGACTGATACTGTCCTGAGGTATTAATCATAATGAGCGCTGTAGCGGCAGCCATGATAATCAGATACACTTTCAGTTCTGTATTTTTAAGTGCATTTTTTATATGTCCTGTTAAGATCAGATAATATATACTGAAATTCACACCAAACAGTATCATCCCTACGGTAAGCACACCTTCAAGATATGCTGAATCATAATAAGCAATTCCGTTATTTTTTATTCCGAATCCTCCGGTTCCTGCTGTACCCATTGCATGACATATGCTGTCAAACAGAGGCATTCCGCCAAGCACGAGAAATATAACTGTTACCAGAGTAAGTACAGCATATATTATATACAGGTACAGAGCCGATGTCTTTCCCTTTGGAACGATCTTTCCAACCTGAGGTCCGGCACATTCTGCTCTCATAAGATGCATTGCAGAATTGTTTGACGGGAGAACGGCAACAGCAAGCACGAGAACTCCCATTCCTCCTACCCAGTGAGTAAAGCTTCTCCAGAAAAGCATCCCTCGTGGAAGAGATTCTATGTCTGAAAGAATCGTCGAACCGGTAGTTGTAAATCCTGAAACGCTTTCGAATACAGCGTCAACAAATGACGGAATCGAACCTGAAATATAAAACGGAAGTGCGCCTATTATAGGATACAGAATCCACAATAGTGCGACTATGAGAAAACCCTCTCTGGCATACATTCGCATGTTTCCGGGTTTTATCATAGACATAGGAAGTGTAATAACAGCTGTAGCCAGAGCGAGTATAAGAAATACTTTCATAGAGTCTGTTTCGCCGTAATAAAGACTAACCATTGCCGGAAAG
>JAEDJV010000219.1 GCA_016296165.1 Oscillospiraceae bacterium
TTATATACAAGATCTGTCTTATCTGCATATGCATAACCCTGTTCTATAATTGCTGTAAAATTCTGTACTCCAATAGGATATTTCATTCTGCTTTCCTCCGTTCTTTTATATTTTCGGATGTTATGCTCTCCCGACAAGTACCTCCTTGCCTTCAAATGCAAAACCATACTTAACTATTCTGTCTGAAGATATTCCGGAATCAATCAGTATCTGATCATATTTTCTTTCTTCAATCTGCTTCAGGGCATTTGCAAGCGCATCTTCAAGTCCCGTCTCGCCTCTTCTTCTGTTTACCACCTTAAACTCAATTATAAATGCCTTGTCTGCATTTGCATTTTTCGGTATAAGCATAACATCATATCTTCCAACTCCACTCTCACGGTTTGACTGTAATTTATATCTGTCTCTGAGTTCTACCAGAAGACCGAGTACCAGTCCATGATAGAACTTTTCAGGTGCAAGAAATTCGGAATTGTTTTTTGCTGTGTCGAAGATACTTATTGATGACATCGCAATCATATTTATATAGTCATTTAAGTCTTCAACATTTTCGTCCAGAAACGACTTAATAAACTTACCGTATTTGGTTGTTTTCGCCTTAAACCAGTCTTTTACCATGGTATTAAACATATGCATTACTTCAAAATTTACTATCTGAAGTTTATATTCATCAAGTGAGATTTTTTCTGACTTCAGGTATCCTGCTGACGCAAGAAGACTCCATACAGCTTCTGTATTCTCATCGAGCTGCGAAAATACCATTTCTTCATTTATTTCTTTTATAATGGTACCGCCTCTGAGCAGTTCTTCAAAATCAGTCTTTATCTCCTCATCTGATTCACGAAGGAGTCTGCTTACAAGTGCATTTGAACTGGTATTTGCCCAGTAAGGTGCAAGTTTGTTCTTACCAAGAAAATTTATAACTGACCATGGATTATAGATATCAGATGCACTGCCTATTGTAAATCCATCATACCAGAATTTCACTTCGTCCTTGTTTTCGTAACCGAATTCATCCATTGCCGCAAATACTTCATCTTCAGTAAAACCAAAATAATTCTGGTATTTTTCAGCTGACATCGAACATATCTCCAGATTATTCAGATCTGAGAAAAGAGATTCCTTACTTACTCTTGTTATGCCGGTCATCACTGCACGGTACATAAACTCATTGGTTTTAAATGTACTGTTAAAAAAAAGTCTCATAAATGACACAGATTCATCCCAGAAGCCACTCACCCATGCCTCCTGAAGAGGTGTGTCATATTCGTCAAGGAGAATGATTACTTTTTTTCCATAATGAGCCGACAGCAATTCAGAAAGACTTTTTACAGCAGTCTGTATAACAGTCTCACTCGGTTCAGTCTTTAAAGACGTCATTATATCATTAAAATCAGCTTTGTAAATCTCATTAAGTTTATCGCTGTTATTTATTATATCCATATATCTTTTATACAGATTAAAAAGAATATATCCAAACTTGCTTATAACACCCCTGAAATTATTTTCCTTTACTTCTGCAAAACTAAGAAAAATAACCGGATATGTTCCCTGAAGTTCTCTGTATTCCTCACAGTCCCATATATGCAGCCCTTCAAATAAGTCTCCTCTGTTTTCATATCTGATACTGAAAAAACAGTCAAGCATATCCATATTAAGTGTTTTACCAAATCTGCGGGGACGAGTTATAAGGGTAACATCGTCCTGACTTTCCCACCAGTCTTTTATAAACATTGTCTTGTCCACAAAAAAGCATCGGTTTTCCCTTATTTTACTAAAACTCTGTAATCCTACTGCAACTTTTCCCGGCATTGTATCCTCTCCTTTAAAGACACTCGATTTTAATTAAGTATACCATAATTTTATTGATTAATCAACAAACCTGTAATAACCCTAATCCTGGATATACTGTTGCAAATCTGAATTTATTATGATAAAATAATAATAATTTCTATAATCCAAAGGAGTTTCACATGTCCTATTCACCGCCTTTTCAGATAAATAACAAAATAATAGAACAGGTTGCCCGGATTGCAGAACTTACAGGGAAAATATCTGCATCAGCAAACCTTGAACGAAACTCTACTCTGCGCAGGAAAAACAGAATACTTACAATTCAGGGCTCACTTGCAATTGAACAGAACAGTCTTACTCTGGAACAGATAACAGATGTGATAAACGGAAAAACTGTGCTGGCTCCTCCAAAAGACATAAAAGAAGTAAAAAACGCATATGAAATATACGAAAACTTGCACCTTCTTAATCCGTTTTCATGTGATGACCTTTTAAATGCACACGGTGTAATGATGAAAGGTCTTTTAAACGATGCCGGCGAATTTCGTGATCATCCCGTCGGAGTCGCAGACAGCAGCACAGGTCAGATTATCCACTTCGGCACACTTCCTGACTATGTTCCGGAAATGGTAGTCAGCCTTCTGAAATGGACTGAAGAAAGTGATGTTCATATGCTCATAAAAAGCTGTGTTTTTCATTATGAATTTGAGTTGATTCATCCCTTTTCAGACGGAAACGGACGAATAGGAAGGCTTTGGCACACTCTTCTTCTCTTCAGCTGGAATCCTGTTTTCGCATTTTTACCAATAGAATCAATGATTTATAAAAAACAACAGGAATACTATAAAACCATTAATTACTGCAACGATGCTGCTGATTCCACCAGATTTATAGAATTTATGCTTGATACGGTAACAGATACCATGAGTAGTGCTGTTACTGCAACCGACCATGTCAGCGACCAGGATACCGATCAGGATACCGACCAAGATAACGACCAGGTTACTGATAACATTACGAAGCTTTTATCTGCACTGGGAACATCAGAACTTTCTGCTTCTGAACTTATGAGCAGACTCGGATTGTCACATAAACCTACTTTCAGAAAAAATTATTTATCACCTGCACTGGAAAAAGGTGTGATTGAACGTACTGTTCCTGATAAACCAACCAGCAGAAATCAGAAATACAGAATCAGGAGATTTGATTCTTAAGAATAATAAAAGCCAAAAACAATCCCACCGGATTCTGAAAACTCAGTTTTGGTGGGATTGTTTG
>JAEDJV010000220.1 GCA_016296165.1 Oscillospiraceae bacterium
AATTTTACTTCGAATCCAAAAAGTATTTCGGATATAACTGATATGTACAAGCTTTTTGATCTTGTAAACGGGGCACAGAACTTTATGTCTTTTGGTAACTCCGGTCTTCTCAGAAATTATTTTGAAGACAATGAAACGTCTGATAAAAGAATTTCAGAGCTTGTCAGATGTATGTGTGATTTTTCTGAGATGGTTTCGCTTTGCAAAATAAACGGTCTTGATAAAATTATTTCCAGAATGAATGAACTTATAAATGAAATCTCGTCAGAAGCTGGCTCGGATAATAAGGGTGATATGTTCTTCAGAAATATCATCGGAGTAATAAAAAGAAAATTCGGACTGTCGGATTCGGATACGGTAAATTACCCTGGTATTATAAGATGGTGCGCAAATAACGGTCTTATTCAACAGGCACTCACTCTTTATGTTGAAAAGATGCCGAAGTATATCCTGGGAAAAGAAAACGGCATAGTAAAAGCATCAGAAAGAATAAGAAAACAGTCAGTTAAGAAAATTTATGATGAGGACTATGTGCTATATTTTGAACATTTTCTTGCTATGACAGATATTAATGATGATTACATAAAAACAACAGGGAAATATATTTCATCAAATTCATCTGTCATTATTGAATCGAACAGTTCAGATGAATACTTTTCAAAAGCTCCGGCGGGAGATGAAAATATAATTCATCTCAGAGAACTTCTTGACACCATTTATATAATAAAAAAATGTCGTTATTCAGAAAGCGGAGCATTGTTTCCGGAAGAAGAACAGACGGAAAATTATAAGCGTGAGGGGATGGAAGACCTGTACAGGGTAGTTTCAGCACTGACCAGTAACCCGGGATCATTTAAAAAATTTGTAAATTCTCTCTCTTCATTCAAAACAGGGTTATCTGTTTTTCACAGCAAGAATTTTATCAGCGAATATGCTCATAACGAAGGAGAACCGAATGAAAAGCTTAAACATAAGCATTCAGTTCTGAAAAAATACTATACAGTTGAAAATATCGAAAGTGTTCTTGCCTGCTCCAAAGATTTTTGGGTTGATGAAAGACAGGATATTTCTGAACTTGCAGCATTCATGCTTGACAGTATATACATAAAGTATTATCTGAGAAATCAGATTAATCATGCAGCTGATGAAACCTCCATGAATGCTGAGGAACTTGAATATCTGGAAAACAGAGGATATATTGTAGACGAAGACAAAATAACTTTAAAATATGTATCGGAACTGATAGAAAATTCACTCAATAGAATAATATGAAAACGGGAAGGTGATATTTATGGCTAATATTCTTATTTCATATATAAGTCTTCTTAACAGGGAAGGAATGCCCCTGACGTATTCTACTTTTCTTGATGACGGAACTACAGTGTCCGGCAGACAGACAAATGAAGCAGGAACAAAGACTATACTTAAAATGCTTGACAGCAGAGGAGAAAAACTTGACAGGATGATATGTCTCTGCAGTAAAAACGTCAAAGAAGATGAAATAGTTTTTAATCCTGAAAAAAACTGTATTTATCCTGATGAGCCGTGTTCTGCAGTGAGTTATGAGTATTTTAAAAACAGTATAGAGATGTATTCAGAGTCTGTTCTTGGTAAGTCTTTGCCTGTAAATGATTTTTTCAGAACAGTTGATGTTTGTGATGACTTTGAGAGATATGTTCCGGAGGTTCTTAAACATATAAAACCGGGCGACAGTATCTATATCGATACGACCGGCGGATTTCGTGATGCCATTATTTATCTTCAGCTTATTATGAACCTTCTAAAGTGTTCCGGTATAAAGATAGAAATGATGATTTACTCAAAAATCGCCGGTAAAAATTCCTGCGTTATGAAGATGTCCGGAATAGAGATGTACTATGACATACTTGATGGTGTAAATGAATTTGTAACAAGCGGAAAATCCAGACTGCTTGAAAGTTTTGCCCGAAAATATGCCGGTCAGGTAGATAATACACCGGTAGGCGAGTTTATTTCCCGGGCGGGAAAATTTGCAGACAGTCTTCAGCTTTGTGATTTGTCCCGACTGACAGATATAACATCTGATATTTATCAAACTGTTGAAAAAATTGAAAAGATTGAGAAACCTGATTCGGTTGAATCCATTTTTCAGAATATTCTTCCGGTAGTCAAGAACAAGTTCGTCAGTGACTGCTCCGATTACTGCAGTATAATAGAATGGTGCCTTGACAATGAACTTGTTCAGCAGGCTCTTACAATATATATAGAGAAGATACCTGAAATCCTCTTCGACACAGGCAAAGGATACATAACTGCCCCGAAACCGCTTGAGAATGCCCGAAAAGAAGCTCTTGTAAATCCGTCCAGAAAAAACATCTTTGCATCTGCCTTCTACGAAGATTTTATGGAATGCTGTGTAAAGGACACTAATATTTTCAAGGAAATAAAGCATATAGCAGATAATTTTAAAGATATATCCGGACATACGGACTTCTGGGAAAAACAAAAAAAGAGCGATTATGATGAAGTAAACAATTTTGTGAAAGTATTTAAGAGAATCTATTCTGAAAGCAGATGCGGCAGAGAGGTGAAAACCAGTTTTTCAAATACTGAGTATGATCTGCTGTATATCGATGTTTTGCTGTTTGTAAGCAGAATGAACAGAGATTCGGAAAAAGGAGCCAGAGTGAAATTCAAGCCGCTTCTCAATATGCTCACCAATAATTATTCAAGGGAATTTAAAATTATGCTTGGAATTTCTTCTGAAAAGAAGAATACGTTTGACAAGAAACTTGAAAACTACAGATTTGTAAATAACCGTATGGCTCAAAAGGCAGGTTTTACTGTTAAGAATCTTGAACTGTTAAAACCGGTGATGCTTGACTATATTCTTGCAAAGGCATTTCGTAATCAGATAAATCATGCATCGGATGAAGAAAATCTTACGGATGATCAGAAAAAATTTTTTGAAGATATGGATTACGCTGTTGATCTTAATGTAAACAATATCAGAAGACTTCTTAATAAAGCAGTAAAAAATATCGAGGCACTGGAAGGTTAGTAATATGGCAAAATATTATATCAAGGATTTT
>JAEDJV010000221.1 GCA_016296165.1 Oscillospiraceae bacterium
CACTATGCAGGATGTAATAGATGTATTCTGCAAAATATATCAGTACGGCAACGATATAGTTAATCTCTGATAAATAGAACGATGATATATAAATCTAATTTATCTGTACTGGAAATCGCCGGAGATTCCGCTGTACTGACAATTGAAAATGGTAAGAAAAACCTTCTCACTAACCCCGAATTTATTGAAAAAGATGTTCTTGAGGGTGCTCTTGCTGAAAATCCTCAAGTGACATCACTTATTATAACAGGAGCAGGCAGACATTTTTCCCATGGCGCAGATGTATCTCTTTTCAATCTGCCTGCTGATTCTCCGGAATACAATGCTCATTCTGAGAAATTACGAAAATCTAAAGAATTACTTCTTTATATCGAAAATCTTCCGATTATAACAGTGGCTGCGATAAACGGCGGATGTTTTGGAGGAGGGCTTGAAATAGCATTAAGCTGTCAGTTTAGATTTTGTTCTAAGACTGCCTTTCTGGGACTTCCGGAGATAAATCATGGTGTAATTCCCGGAATGAATGGTATAGAGCGATTGACAAAAGCAATTGGTAAAAGCAAAGCAATATCCATGATTCTTTCAGGTGAAATTATATCTGCGTCAGACGCAAAGAAACTAAAGCTTGTCAAGTCAGTTTCGGATAAAAAGAATTGCATGGACGATGTAGTAAATTTCATTAATGTTCTTAAAAAGGATAAAACAGCTCTTCAGATTCAGAATATAATACGTCTTGCCAACAGAGCCTCAAACGGAATGCCTATTGATTTGGACGATGTTTCTTTTGATGAAGTCTTATCTCAGAAGAGAAGAAAGGAAGAATTTTGAAAAGTACATATCATATAACTGTAAGGGGATATGAACTTGATTCTTTCGGTCATCTTAACAATGCCGTGTATCTTAATTATGCCGAGCAGGCAAAATGGGAATTTCTTAATGACAATAAGTTACTGGAAATAGTCAATCAATATGGACTGTTTCCAGTCATATTGGAGAACAACATTCGGTATATGCATGAATTCAAATTACTGGATAAAGTAAGGATTGAAACAGAGTGGATATGTACACATAAGATACTCCATTTCAAACACATATTTTTTAATGATAAAACAGAAGTAAAATCGTGTACTATTTCCGGTAAACTTATGTTTGCTGATTCGAACAGAATGGTTTCTGATATTCCTGATGAAATATATAACTTTATGCAGGAGGATTTAAATTGACAACAGAAAGATTTGATAATTATATCCTTGTAAAAGATATTAATTCCATAAAAGAACTTAAGTCAGTTGATACTTCTGACGTTGCTGCTGTGTTGATTGTGGCCGATGCTGAATTTCAAACTGACGCAGCCGACAAGGAGTATATTAGTAATTGCAATTATATAACCATACTCTATGGTTCGGATTTATCGTCTTTTTCTTCGGATTTTATTATGTTGTTTGATATACGTTTATCAGGCAGATGCTACTATATAAATGCTGAAGATTTTAATAAAATTGATATAAACAGATACAGACTCTTATGCGGTGAAACAGATACATACAAACTTGTTTCCAGTTTTTCGTCTAAAAAGAATGCCAGCTATAAAACCAGGCTGACCAAAAAAGCTGAAAGTCTTGATCATGCTAAAAACTACTGTCAGACTTTATTTAAAGAAAAATCCAGTTCAGAAATCAGCTGTTTGTTAAAGTGTCTTATAACCGCCCGTACTGGAAACCTCGAAATGGTATTCAGACAGGAGTCTGTAAATTTTTATGAAATGGTAAGACAGAAAGTGCAGGGCAGCTAATATGGAATTACTAAATGAAAATAATATTTTGATTCTTAAAATGGATGCTCCTGGAAACAATATAATGACCGGAGAATTTCTTGATGATATCGTGCATTGTCTTGAACAGGCTGAGTCATATAAAAATGATTCAGGCGTTAAAGGTATGGTTATTACATGTGCAGGAAGACATTTCAGCTGCGGAGCAGATATTTCATCTCTAATGGAACGTTCTGCTGAGGAATTAAAAGAAATGGATAAGACAAATGTTTTGCCGCAGATTCACCAAAAACAAAAACATGCACTTACCATGCTAAATACCCTTCCTTTTCCGGTAATAAGTGTGGTAAAAGGTTTCTGTATTGGTTCAGGCAGTGAAATTGCAGCAAACTCACATATTAGAGTCTGTGAACATTCAGCAAGAATAGGTCAGCCTGAATCAACTTTCGGAATTCTTCCGGCGCTTGGAGGCATTGCAAAAACAGTTGAAATCTGCGGGCTGTCTGAAGCAATTGAAATGATTCTTACAGGGGAACTGTTTGGCACTGATGAAGCATATGAGAAACAGTGGTGCGACCTAGTCTGTGAAAAAAAGCAAGGCTTGGGTACAGCAATTAATCTTATTAATTTTATAAGTGAAAATTATGATTCATATGACAGGAAAAAATCTCCTGTTTATGTTGAAGATTTTTCAGAAATAAAAAATACCCGTATAAAAAACATTAAGAAAATTGGTGTGATAGGATACGGTAAGATGGGAAAAGAAATCTTTTCTTCTCTCCATGACAAAATTCTGGATGCAGAATTTACTGTAATTTGTCGTCATGATATTGATGTGTATTCTGAACAGATACAAAAAAATGTTGCTAAAGCGTATAAAAGAGGACGACTTTCTGAAATAGCATATAAAATAAGCTCTCGTAACTTCAGATTCTCTGATGATCTCTCGTCAGTTTCTGACTGTGATTTGATCATCGAAACCATTTCAGAAAATCTTGCATCAAAAAAAGCAATATTTTCAGAACTTGAAAAAATTGCAAAGCCTGAATGTGTTTTTTCAAGCAATACATCATCGTTTCTTATTTCAGATGTTTTCTCTGATATAACTATACATCCTTATATGGGAATTCACTTTTTCTATCCGGTCAAGCTTAGTGGAGTAATTGAGTATAATAACTGCTGTGATAATAAACTTGCAGATTCTCTAAGTAAGGCACTTGGAAAGGAATCAGTTTTTTTTGAAAATACTTACTGCATGTATCTAAATCAATTTATAAGTTATTCAATAGCATGTG
>JAEDJV010000222.1 GCA_016296165.1 Oscillospiraceae bacterium
GACGGGTTATCAGTGTTACACTATCTTCATTTTCCCACCAGTCTTTTATGAGCATCGTTTTATCTACAAGAAAGCAGTTTTTTTCTCTTATGGTACTAAAATTCTGTTCTCCTACTGATATTGTTCTCGCCATATACTCTCATCCTTTCGTTCAATGCGATATCTGGGACGTGCCAGTACCCGACCGGTTTCTTACCAGCGGGATTTTCCAGTAAAAGTTCTGTCATATTACAAAGCTTACTTTTGTAACTGGCTAAAATTCTGCTATCGCACAGCAACTTACACTTATGTTTAGTATAACATATATAAATGGATTAATCAATGATAACTGAAAAGCTGAAAATCCATCGCAGCTGAACAAACTGACAATTTATGAGAAAATCATTTTCAGGCTCACAAATTATACAATTCCGGACAAACTGAAAACCGGACATGTACTTAAACATGCCCGGTTTCATTTATCTGAATGTATATATCTTCATTTTCCGGTGGCTTAACAGAAAATGATCCAAGAGACTCTCTCTTTTTTGAAACCAGCTGGAGAAGAAGACTCAAGTCGGCAACTTCTTTTTTGCCGTTTCTGTCTGTATCCACAGCATAACGGATTTTCGAATCTGTCTGATTTTTTTCTCCAAGGAGACAGAGTGACAATTCAGACAAATCAGTCATATCTATTAAGCTGTCACCATTAACATCACCGCGTATTACAACATCCATATCCTTCTGAATCTGATCATAGTATTTTTCATATTCATATTCACTGCAACTGATAAAATCACCCGTACATGTCCAGCTCTGACTACTGGTGTAATATACCTTTGACAGACATGGTCCGACAAAGAATCTCTCAGTTTTACAAACAAATTCATTGGTATCAGCACAGTATAATGAACTGCTCTCAGTATCAAGATAATACTCCGGTGTAATTGAAAATTCAGGGATAACAATTATTTTTCCGTCCTCATCCATATATGTCAGATAAGGATTATCGCCTTCAATATAATAATATTTTTCCCAGTCGTATTTTTCAGGTTCAGAATTTACAGTAACAAAATCTGTAGATTTATGTCCCGCAAATTTTACATATGAACTTCCATCCGAATTTCTAACTTCAATCAGGTCGCTGAATTTTAACCACATATTCTCATCAGTATCGAACGACACTCCTAATCTGTAAGCTAAAGTTCTGTACTTTTTTACAGTTTCCGAAGCGGTTACTTTCGGTACGTCATAAAGAGCAAAATATGCACCGTTGTTACGGATTTTATCTATCGCCTGTATCTGTTTGTCTGTAAGCTTTTTATCAGATGACAAACTCTCGCTGAAAGTAACTGTTGTACTGTTATGATTTTTCCAGCTTTCTTCACAATAGCATTCATCTGTTCTTTCGATTGGTGCAATATCTTTGCAGATTTCAAGAATATCATTTAAATCAGAAAGCTTATCTGTATCACTGCCTGTATACGGGGCTACATCTACCTGATTTGTATTCCATTCTGTTGTATCCCAGCTCCAGATATCGTACATTTCCTTTATTTCCGGATAACTCTTAAGGACTTCAGCAGCAGTCTCTTTACTGACAAGCGTTTCACTTATCAGCCTGTACTGATTATCTTCATAAACTATCTTCGCACCGGATAATTTTGAATTTATTTCTTCAATATCAAGGTTTTTTCCTTCAAATGTGAATATTTCTGTATATTCGAGACGGTTTATCAGATAACATGTTTCTCCGGCATAGTTGTAATAGAAATCACCGCCATATACTGTTGAGTGACCAGGATCACATTTTACACTAATATGTGTATCACATCCGACAGGATTTTTCTCTGTATTAAACACTTCATAAACCACATCGTTTTCTTTTAATCTGCCTTCATAGATCCCGTCATCCGGAGCAGAATAGATATATTCTTTATAATATTCACCCGTATCATTCTCAATTTCTTCTGATGAACAAAGAAAAGCAGCCTGCGAATATGAAAAATCCGATATTATATCATCTGCCTCATGATATAGATTTTCATTATAATCCACATCACACCTGAACTTGTATTTAAAATTTGTTTCAGATACATCAGCCTGAAGATCGGATAATTCCGGCTTTTCTTCAATCAGAGTCAGATTAAATGAAGGATAACGTGATATTATTGTCTCAGCATCCACATATATCGAACTAATCACCAGATAATCTATACTAAAATCACGTTCTGACACTCTCTGATATTCATCAATCGAAAGAACATTGCTGTTTGCCTTCAGCCCGGAAAATTTATCATCTCCGTACATTCCCGCTGTACTGATACGATATTCATTATCACTTATTTTTTCTGCTTTAAATTCATCCTGCAGCTGTGTTTTATCTTTTACTTTGATTAACGCATAGGAATCATCATTAATAAAATGAGCCTTACCATCTTTTTGGATAAATATTTCGGAACCGGTGCAGATCTGATTATATCCTGTCCTTATGTTAACCGCATTGTTCCGATAAAAATCCTCTGCTTCCTCCATCGTCCTCCAGTATTTTGTTCCGGTACTCTCTGCCTCTGCCACGGATTCTGTAAAATGATTTTCAGGCAGAACAAATGGTGTCATAAAAGTTAAAGCCAATACGCCTGAGATTATTTTCTTCATAAATACCCATCCTCATTTTTTATATAAAAAAACTTCAATAGCTAAGCAATTCTGCGTTCTTATATAGTACACCTGACAAATGCAAAAAAAGCTACAGGGGGAAATAATATTCTATCTTTTAAACAAATATAATCCCGCTTGTATATTAACTTTTAACAACACGTTTTCATACCTTCATCCTATTGCCATAATTATAAAAAAATGATATACTAATATCATCCGTTATTTGTTTTATCCTTTTTCAGCAAGAAGACCCCCACCTCTTAGGTGGGGGATGAATTGCGTTCCCGTTCCCAACGTACTTTACAACAAATCCAAAATATGATAAAATAAATTCAGTCGAATAAATGAGGAAGGCTGAAATACAATGAAATTGGACAGCAATGCACATTCGGTATTCTTGCTG
>JAEDJV010000060.1 GCA_016296165.1 Oscillospiraceae bacterium
ACCTAAGACAATCGCAAGAAGTGAAGGCAAGGCTGTAAGAGTTATTGACAAGAGAAAGCTTGTATAATAAAAGATATTTGTATTAAAGTTAAGGGAGGATTATTGTTATGGCATCAGAAATCAGACAGTTATCTGTTTTTATTGAAAACAAACCGGGAAGACTTTCAAAAGTATTAAAGCTGATAGGAGAATCGGGTATTGATATCAAGGCAATGAATATTGCTGATACAAATGACTTTGGTATTCTCAGACTTATCTTAAGCGACGTTGACAAGGCAGCTTCACTTCTTAAGGAGAAGGAATATGCTGTAACAATTACAAACGTTATAGCAGCTGACGTTGAAAATACTCCTGGCGGACTTGCAGGTGCACTCAGCGTTCTTGATACTGAAGGGGTAAGTGTTGAATATATGTACGCTTCACTTTCAGGTACAGGGGAGGCTGCGCATATTGTTATAAGAGTTGATGATAATGAGAAGGCTTCAGAGGCGCTTACTTCGAAGGGGTATAAGCTTATAGGGGATGCGGATATAAAATAATTTTCAGGTGTTTGGCTAATGGTTATAGTTGACTGGAAGACCTTTGTTTGCAGGGCTTTGCGGTCGAGCTCTGCACTCCTTTCAGTCGCCTGCACCTTCGCAGCGGTCACCTGCACTTTGGCAGCAACTCCGGAATTTGGGTTCCGGAGTTGTTTGTTTTTTACAGTATTATCTTCGTGTATATGTGCATTTATACAAAGTTAAATTTCCTGTGCAACAAAACGAGGGGTTTTTGACACTTATAATATGAAACGGTTCAAGTGCACTGAAAGTTTCACAGAAAGAGGGAAGTGGAAGGACGTAATGAAGACAGATGATTTTAAAAAGGATGTGAGTCTTGCGGTAAAGGGAGATGCGCAGGCATTTTCGAGGATCTATGCTCTGGTATATGAAGAGATGTACAGAACTGCATTTTTCAGTCTGAGAAATGAACATGATGCAGCTGATGCAGTTAGTGAGACAGTCCTTGACGCATTTTCATCGATAAAAAAATTAAGGAGTGAAGATGCGTTCCGGAGCTGGATTTTTAAGATACTCATGGCTAAGATAAAAAGAAAACAGCACGAGTACGCAAATGCACCTTCGGATATAAGTGAACCGGAGTACGAAAAGGTTCTTCAGGACGAGTTTAAGTTTGAGAACATTGAACTTGCACAGGCCATGTACAGACTTGATGATGAGGAACGCATGATACTTTCGATGTCGGTACTCAGCGGATACACCGGAGATGAGATTGCAAAGATATGCGGAATAAAATCTTCAACAGTACGTTCGAAACTTATGAGAACAAAAGAAAAGCTCAGAAACTACATAAATGCATAGGAAAGGAAGATGAC
This sequence comes from Oscillospiraceae bacterium, assembly GCA_016296165.1. GTDB lineage: Bacteria > Bacillota > Clostridia > Oscillospirales > Ruminococcaceae > HUN007. Next base: position 1,376 of record JAEDJV010000060.1, read on the forward strand.
TATGAGTGAAAAGATAAAAGAAATACTTCAGTCACCGGAGGTTCCGGATGAACTCAAGCCTGAAAATATTCCTGTTCTCCTTCAAACAAAGGGTAAAAGAAAGAATAAAATCAGTATGGCTGTAACAGGAACAGTTGCCGCAGCTGCAGCCTGTACTTTGATAGTCACAGGGTTATCATTTGTGACACAGGAGAACAGAAAAGATGCAGCCTGTAATTTTACAGCATGCGATATTGCCGTTCAGGATAACGGAGATGCAGCTGGTGAATCTGATTCGGAAGATATGAAGACAGAGAGTGCAGAATCGGATTCTCATGTATCTGCAGAATCAGCATTTGTTCCGATAGGAAGCTACGAAGAAATCTACAAACAGATCAGGGAGAATGATAAGAAACAGAACTTTGGTGATGAGTTTGGATCAGTAAACAAAGGAGTTGATGCAGCTGTTCCGGATGGCGCTGTTAGTGAGGAAAGAAATGATATTACGGAGAGTTTTTCTACCAGCGTTGAAAATGAAACTGCCGGAGAGACTGATGTATATGAAACACTTAGTCAGGTGGAAGGAATAGCAGAGGCTGACATAATAAAGGCAAGTGCGGAGTGCGTTTATTACGTTACAGACGGAAAGTTGAGATACATTCCTTTCGATAAAAACAGCGGAAAATTCGGTGACAGTGAAGTTGTTAATATTAGTCAGGAAGCAGGTATAACTTCGGATATGAATGCTGAAGCGGCGGATATGTATCTCTCCGGGGACATACTTGTAGTTATAGGACGTGTTCATGAGGATTACAGTAAGTCATTTATGTACAATACCTTCCTTACAGGTGTGTTCATTTTTGATGTATCAGGAAAATCTCCTGAATTTGTTCAGAGCAGTTTTCAGACCGGGATATACTCGTCATCAAGGATGAAGGATAATATACTTTATCTGATTACAAATCAGAGTACCAGCTACGGTATGATAGCTGATGAAGTGAAATATGAAGAATACATTCCGCGCATGGGTAATACTCCTGATACTATGGAATGTCTTCCATGCGAAAGCATATATGTGCCGCGTGACCAGAACAGCGAATATTTTTCAGGCGCTTATACAAACATTTCGGCTATAGATATAAACGATACTTCAAAAGCAGTTTCTTCGATATCTGTTGTCGGATGGTCGGGTGAGATATACTGCTCGGCGGATAATATTTATATTGCAGCAAGTGATTACAGCAGCGGAGGGATAAATACTGTCATAACAAGATTTACTCTTGAGAACAATGTTATTGCCCCGGCTTGTTCAGGAACTGTAAACGGATATGTACTTAATCAGTTCTCAATGGATGAGTACAACGGATACTTAAGGATAGCTGCTACATCATATAATGATGAGAGTTATGAACCTGTGAATAATGTGTATGTACTTGATATGGATATGAATGTGGTTGGTTCGGTAACCGGATTTGCGGAAACTGAAACTGTTAAGTCCGTATCATTTAACGGTGATACCGGTTATGTAGTCACATATGAACAGACAGATCCACTCTTTGCAATTGATCTTTCTGATCCGTTTAATCCGTATATCACAGATGAGTTTAAAATTACGGGATACAGTTCATTTCTGAGAAAATGGAGTGATGATCTTCTCTTAGGTTTTGGAATAGACGCTGATGAGGATGCGTATGAAGTGGGCGTAAAGCTTGTCATGTTTGACGTTTCAGACAGCGGTGAACTTAAGGAATGCGGCTATTATGCTGTAAGCGGTGAAAATGCACACGGTATTGAATCACCGGCGGTATATAACAGAAAGGCACTTCTCTTAAGTCCGGAAAAAAATATTATCGGATTTCCGGTAAATGATTACAGCGGATATTATAAAGAACCGGAAAACGTGTATTTTGACGATATTGAAGACTACAGTACTACAGAGAATGGATACCAGCTTAATCCACTGTTTACCTACAGGATATTCTCATATGAGAACGGACAGTTTACGGAGAAAAAAGTTGTGCAGTCAACAAATGGCGGATATTCTGGATTTGAAAGAGGTATCTATATAGGAGATTATATATGTATTTTCTCAAATCATGAAGGCGTATGTGTGGATATTAATAATCTGGAAGAAACAGACCGGGTAACATTTGATTAGGGAAAGGATGACAATTATGAAAAAATTTAAAAATTTCAGAGCAAAGGCACTGGCAGTATTTCTTGTATGCACAGCACTTCTTACTTCCTGCGGGACATCAGCGAAAAACGATATGCAAATGACAGCGACAGAATCAACTGCCGGTAATTTCAAGGGGATTGCTCAGGATAATGCTTATTCGGAAGATTATTATTACGAAAGTGATAATTCAGATGGTTTTTATGAAAATGGTTATGCAGAAGAATCCGCAGATGGAAACACAGTTCATGCGGAAGAGGCTGATACAAAGAAAAATGATGTATCCGGAAATAACATTGATCGTGAGATGCTTGTTTATTCGTGTACAATGAACGTGGACGTACTTGATTTTGAAAATGCCTCAGAGCAGTTTAAGACAAAGCTTAATCAGTATCAGGGATTTATCGAAAGTGAAAATCTTAGTGACGGAGGCTCAACAGGCAGATGGTACAATGAGGATGAGCAGAAGTGGCATACATACACAGCAACAGTAAGAGTTCCAAGCAGGGTGTATGAGGATTTCTGCACAGCAGTTGCTGAACTGGGCGATCTGAGAAGCAAAAATGCCTCAGTTGAAAATGTAAGTCAGGAGTATCACGATCTTTCAACTACTCTGGATATATATGAGAAGAAGGAAGACAGATATCTTGAGATGCTCGCAAATGCGAAAGACGAGGTAAATGCTGTTGCCATTGAAGATAAGCTGACTGAGATACAGGTTGAGATTGCAAAGCTCAAGACACGTATGAATCAGATAAAGACAGATGTTGCATATTCATATGTGTATGTAACAATCAGCGAAGTAAAGGAATATCAGGCTGAACCAGTACACAGGGATACTTTCGGACAGAGACTTGGAAATACCCTTAAGGATGCAGGCCACGGATTCCTGAATTTCCTTGAAGGACTGCTCTTTATGATTATTTATTTGTTCCCGTATCTGGTACTGATAGGACTTGGAATATTTGTTTTTGTAAAGACAGTAAAGGCTGTGAAGAAGGTTCGTAAAAACAGGAAAGAGAAGAAAGAAATGAAAACAGTAAGTGATGAAAAATCAAAAAATAATGACGAAAAGGAAAAGAAATAAAAATATAAATGGCATACAATGAACTGATAAAAAATTTTGACAGAATCCGGGACTATATGAGAGAGTTTTATGTCTATGGTTTTCGCAGTCGTGATGAATATAATATGAAAAGCGCCAGATCCTATGATGATGAACGAAGAAGGATAGAGAGCTGGCTGAGTGATTATATGGGATTCCGGAATACAAGTGACGGCAAAAATGTCTTTATTTCCATAGACAGCAGAGAAACCAGGCATAACCCGCTTTTCAGCGCGTGGAAAGCAAGGAGTTTTACTGACGGTGACATTACTCTGCATTTTATTATTTTTGATATACTGTCATCACCGGACGTTAAGCTGACTTTCTCACAGATTGCTGAGATAACAGACCGGGACTATCTTTCAAAATTTAAAAATCACAGGATATTTGACGATTCCACCATAAGAAAGAAACTGAAAAAATACACCGATATGGGACTGCTGATTACGGAAAAGCAGGGGAAAAACCTGATTTACAGCAGGGCGGAAGATATAGGTGATGTCAATACTGATGTGCTGGATTTTTTCTCTGAGGTATTTCCGTGCGGAGTAATAGGAGAATATATTCTCGACAGATATAATGATCACAAATCAGTTTTTTCGTTTAAACATCATTATATTTACCATGTGCTTGACAGCAGTATTCATCTTGAACTGTTCAGAGCTATGCAGTCCGGAAACAGTGTAATAATCTCAAAATACAGTTCAGTTTCTGATTCTGCAGTTGACATCGAAGTTGTTCCGCTGAAACTGTTTATAAGCGTTCGTACAGGCAGACATTATCTTCTGGCATATAGTCTCTCCAGTGAAAAAATACTTCCTTTCAGAACTGATTATATTGAAAAAGTAAAACATCTGACAGTAAGGGAGGATTTTGATAAACTCAGAGAAAAGCTTGGCGAGAAACAGAAAAATATGTGGGGAGTAAACACCGGCTTTAATGAGGAGGAAATCTGTCATGTTGAGTTTACAGTTTATTTCGGGGAAGATGAAAAATATATATTAAAAAGACTTGAGAGAGAAAAACGCTGTGGAACTCTGGTACTTCTTGATGATAACCACTGCCGTTTCAGTGCGGATGTATATGATGTTTCAGAGATGATACCCTGGATCAGAACATTTATCTGCAGGATAACAGATCTGAGTATTTCGGACAGTGAGACAGAAAAGCGTTTCAGAGATGACCTTGAGGCTATGTACAGACTTTATGACGTGGAGGATGAAACTGAAAAATGATATTCAGTGAAATTTACAGTGCCTATTATAAAACGATTGCGGAGATACTGAAAGCGGCTCTGTCCGGAAAACAAACTTCCGGAGATTTAAGAAAAATTGTTGAAAAATATGCATTTTCTGAAAGTATGCTCACCATAGAGCCGGCTCTGAAATCTGAAAAATGGCCGTTAATAAAATCAGACGGGGTATCGGTTATTAAAAATCCTCCGTCTATGCCTCTTACCAGTCTTCAGAAAAGCTGGCTTAAGGCTGTTTCACTTGATCCGAGGATAAAGCTTTTTGATGTCAGTTTTGATTTGCCGGAAGATATTCCTCCTCTTTTTACACCTGATGATTATTATATTTTTGACAAGTATTCGGATGGTGATGATTTTGAAGATGAAAACTATATAAAAAATTTCAGAAGGGTACTCGATGCAGTAAAGGAACGAAAGAAACTTTTTATAAAATACAGAGGTAATAAAGGAAATGATATCAGATTAACAGTTTTCCCTGAATATGTTGAATATTCAGAAAAAGACGACAAATTCAGGCTGGCGGCTAATACACATACAAACATCACGTTTGTGAATATTGGAAGTATAATTTACTGTGAGGAAACTGACAGACCGGTTACAAAAATAAAATATAAAAAAGATCCTCAGCGTATCCTGACTTTTGAATTAAAAGATGAAAGAAAAGCCCTTGAACGGATAATGCTTCATTTTTCACATTTTGAAAAGGAGACAGTAAGAACAGGGGAAGATACATATGAAGTTTCATTAAAATATGACATAAGTGACTGCACGGAGCTTGTGATACGGATTCTTTCATTTGGTCCGATGATAAAAGTAACCGGTCCGGAAGAATTCAGGACCCTCATAAAGGAGAGACTGAAAAAACAAAAGAATTTCAGAATATAATAAACACATATTTTAATTTTTGCTGTGAACCATAAGTTCGCAGCTTTTTTTCCATGAAAAAATTTTCTTGAAAAGGTATAATATAAATCGGAGAGTTGCTTAGCGGGTGACTGATAGTGATCACCGCGGTGCGCGGGGAGGTTCCGAAGCGTATGCCGGCAGCATTCCGGGTGTTTTAATATATTATTTGCGGGTTCGATTCCTGCACATACCATGGGAGTATGATATTGGTTCATGATTTGAAGCAAGGATGTGGATTGCCGGTCCGGAGATTTTTGTATCGAAATGATACATAATCAGGGACAGTTCTGAGAAAACTTTGTCTGTTTTCGGATACCGTATTTGCAGGGCTGCAGGCCAGAAGGAAACTTTCCGCCTGTTTCCCGGAATACTTAAGTTTTCAGCCGTTTTTTCAGAACGGAAGTTCACATACGAAAATTTGTATGCCTTTGAAGGAGGATTTACATATGGAAAAAGTAATAATCAACGATAATCAGAGAGGCTTTCTTTTTAAAAACGGAATATTTTCAGGACTTCTTAAACCAGGAAAATATCGTATTTTCGGAGACAAAGCAATAGAAGTGGTATCCATCAAAGATCATATTTTTTCAGAAAGATGCTTAGTTGGCATTCTTATGGAATGCCCGGAAATAAAATCAGCTGCAGCTTACGTAGAAGTACCTGATAATCACCTTGCGTTTCACTTTATCAACGGTAAATTCACAAGGGCGCTGGGAAGCGGCAGATATGCTTTCTGGAATATTGATGACAGACACGAATTTCAGATTGTTGATATTTCCGAACCGGAAGTATCGGATGATATACCAAGATATATTCTTGAACAGCTCACACCGTGCTATTGCCGGAGATTTGAGGTTCAGGAATATCAAAAAGGCCGACTCATAATAAACGGCAAACTCAAGAGAATACTGGAACCAGGGGTATATTATTTCTGGGAAAACGGGTCGTCCACATCTGTGAGCATGGTTGATGCACGTCTTTCACAGATGAATATATCCGGTCAGGAAATAATGACCGCAGATAAAGTATCCGTACGGATAAATTATATATGTAACTATCGTGTTACAGATTACATAAAAAGCTATACAGAAGTGGATGACTTCGAAGAACAGATACATGTTGCAGCACAGCTTGCCCTTCGTGATTATGTAGGTAATCATAAGCTTGACGAAATCCTCGCAAGCAAAGATGAGATGTCTGCATATGTGCTTAATCGTCTCAGGGAAAAGGAGGAGAGATTTTTCGCACAAATTACAGACGGCGGGGTAAGGGACATTATTCTTCCAGGTGAGATACGTGATATCATGAATACTGTTATAGCCGCTGAAAAACGCGCACAGGCAAATGTTATCACACGCCGCGAGGAAGTAGCCTCCACCAGGTCACTTCTTAATACTGCAAAGCTTATGGACGAAAACCAGACGCTTTACAGACTTAAGGAACTCGAGTACATCGAACGCATCTGTGAAAATGCGGGCAGCATAAACCTTAACGGTGGGAGCGATATACTCGCACAGCTTACAGCACTTATCCACAAAGCAGGATAAGTGCTTTGTGTTTTTTTTTTTTTTGGAATATTCTGTCACTTGCAAAAAAAATCGTTTCGTGGTATAATGTCTTTAAGTTATTTTTTTATTGTTGTTCATGAATTTTTTAAGGAGTTAATAGATGATAAAAAATAAATTAAAAATTACTGCCTGTCTTACTGCGGTTTTAATTGCTGCCAATGCCATAGGTTTTAGTATGCACTTAGAAAAGGCAGATGCTGAGCCTACTGTCAATGAACTTGAACAGCAGAAAGCAGAGAACGATCAGAAGATAGCAGAACTTAAGGAACAGATAGAGCAGGCCAAAAAAGACTATGAGGCTCTCGTTTCTGACGAAAACAAAAAAATGGAATATCAGGAAAAACTGAGTGAAAAGATTCTCGTTCAGAATCAGAACATAAGCTGCGTTGTTGAAGAGATGAATCAGATAGATGCTGATATTCAGGATACAATCTCCAATATAGAAGTAATTGAAACAAATATCAAGACACAGAATGTACTCATAGAATCAAATATGGAGCAGTACAAACAGAGACTGCGCGCTTCATATATGAGTGGTGACGATACTTTATCGTCAGTTCTGGCCGGGTCTACGAGTTTCTTTGATATTCTTTCAAAACTCGAGATAGTGTCAAAGGTTGCAGAGCATGACCATAATCTTATAGACAAGCTTCAGAAACAGCTTCTTGAACTTAAGAAACTTAATGAAGAGCTTCTTGCCAAACAGCAGGAGCTGTCTGAAAATCTCGAGGAAGCAACAGAGAAAAAAAATGAACTTGATGCAAAACTTGACGAGCTTAATGCTGATTATGAAGAGACACAAAATGAACTCAACGCATTAAATTCAGAAAAAATTGAAGTTCAGGAAAATATCGAAGAATCAAACGAGATAATAGAACTGAAACAGAAAGAACAGGAAAAGATAGATGCGGATATTGCCGCTATACGTGAAAAAATCCGTCAGGAATCGATAGCAGAATCAAAGAGGGTATCCGAATCAATTGCACAGTCAATAGCTGAGTCACAGAGAGCTGAAGAGGAAGCTAAGAAAAATACTACGAAAGCACCTGCTGCACCTGCAGTCACAGAAGCTCCTTCGGATCCGGCTCCTCCTTCAACACAGCCACCATCCAATAATGATACAGTACCTTCAACGCCTTCAGTTGAAACAACTGAACCTGCTGCTCCTCCGGCTGACAACTCATCACTCATGTACTGGCCGGTTCCGGGCTTTACCAGACTTTCAAGTGATTTCTGGGACGGCAGAAATCATGGTGCTATAGATATTCAGGGACATGCCGGACCTAACGGTTATATTTCCATCAGTGGTGCTAAAGTTTATGCATGCGACAGCGGGTATGTGGCAGCTTCTGTAAGCACATGTACGCATCAGTGGTGCAGATGCGGCGGTGGATATGGAAATTACGTTGCACTTAGCCACAGTGACGGCGTTTATGATACTTACTATGCACATCTTCAGGCTGTATTTGTTTCGACCGGTCAGTATGTTAAGAAGGGACAGCTTATCGGACTGGCTGGAACAACAGGTCAGTCATCAGGTCCTCATCTCCATTTTGAGGTTCGAAAAAACGGAGTAAAGACTAATCCAATGGATTACGAATATCAGAACAAATATTAATACATAAAAAAAGCATCAGTTTTCTGATGCTTTTTTATCTGATTATATTTCCTTTTTCAATATTTTTTTCGATAAACATTTTCTTTGCATATTCCCAAAGTACTTTACTGCCGGAAGAAGTTTTTTCGTTTCGTTTCATAATCTGGCTTTCACGCACTTCATGTTCCCGCCATGCTTTTCCGTCAGTATAGTCATTTAGCATCATTGGCTGAAAATTGTCCAGAACGTGTGCAAATCTTGATTCCGGTGTTTCATACGCCTCGAATTCCTCAAAAACAGCTCTTAGTTTGTTTTTCTGATCATCCGGGAGTATTCCGAAGATTTTGTCAGCGGCCTTCTGTTCACGTTCTTTCTGAGTTTTCTGTGCTTCATCATCATATGCATAGGTATCTCCTGCATAAATCTCGACAAGATCGTGGATAAGGACCATTGTTATGGTTTTCAGTACATCAATCTCTTCATTGGAATATTCGCTTAAAAGAATTGTCATAAGTGCGAGATGCCACGCATGCTCGGCGTCATTTTCTTTCCTCTGTGCGCCGGTCAGATAGGTTTGTCTTCCTATGAATTTTTCCTTGTCTGCTTCTCTGATAAAATTAATCTGTTTTTCAAGTCTTTCTAAAATTTTTTCATTCATACAGAACACCTCTCTGAAAAAATATTTCTGCTATTCAGTATACATCAAAAAAGGGATATTATCAATATATTTTTGGAAAATTACTGTCGGATGGTTATTTATGGTGTAATGATATTTGTGGAAAATAGTAATGTTGGATATGAAATAATAGCAAAAAATATTTTCGGTAAATACAATAAAAATAGTATGGACTAATTTGTTTTTTTATGATAAAATACTATATATACTTTTATGTGATAAATGGGTAAATACTGGATTTTTGAATTCAGGTACAGAGAGGATGATAATTTTGAAAATGAAAAATAAAAAAATAATTTCTGTCGTTGTTTCAGCTTTCACGTTCATGTCAGGAGTGATATATTGCCCGGCTGTTTTGGCTGAAGAGAATGACGTTAACACTTTTATTCCCGGTGGTATTGAGTATAAAGCGACATATATTGAAAATATTGATGATATTTTTTCTATATCAACTGGTTATAATGCAGCGTTGTCATATGATGAACAAACGATGTGGAAAAAAACATCGACAGATTATGCATACAGAGACTGTGCACTGAGAAAAAACGGGGACGGCAGACAGAAACTTTATACATCAATAGACAATGCTATGAAGTCTTTCTGGAACAGCATTATGAATCTGAGAGGAACGCCGATAAATGGTAATCAGATATATGTTATAGGAAAAGTGGATTATACAGCGTACGGACTTACGGAACAGGATGCTATTGAAACATATTACATGTATAAAAATGATCACCCGCTGGCATATTATTCTTCCAATGAGATTTTTTATACTGAGAGATACCTTATTTTTTCTGCTCCGGAAGACTATAAGAACAGTTCTGACAGAAAAAAATATAATCAGATGATTACTGATTATATTGATTCATATTCAGAATGTTATGATTCGTCTTCAGAATACAAAACGGTTTTAGCCTTCCATGACAGACTATGCAGTAATATGGAATATGCGTTTGACGGAGAGGGAAATCCGGAAGCGAGTCCATGGGCACATGACATAATCGGTGCAGTTTCTCTTAAAAAAGGTGTATGTGAAAGTTATTCCAGGACTTTTGAAATGCTGCTTAATTATTACGGTATAAATAATGTTTTCTGTGCCGGTGAATCCAACGGCGGCGGACACGCATGGAATATGGCGGAACTTGATGACGGTCAGTATTATTTTTTTGATCTGACATGGGATGACTTCCTGAACACTTCGGTTCCGGACTATACATATTTTGGTAAGGGGTCCGCTGTTTTTGAACTGGACCATACAATATGTACACCGGAAGGGGCATATACGGAATTTTTATATGAGATTCCAAAAGCAAGTTTAAGTGATTTTGACTGGGAAACATATGAGCAGACTGTTACTGCACCACCTGAAAAAAATGAAATAATCCAGGGTGATATTAATGCTGACCAGAAGCTTAGTTATGTGGATTTTATTCTTATGATTCAGTATATGCTTAATGACATAACGTTTACAGAAGAACAGCTGAAGTCTGCAGATATGAATGACAACGGTGTTTTAAATGTGTTTGACCTGGTAAGATTAAAAAGATATATTCTTAATAATTAAAAAAAGTGTACAGAACATTGTAGAAAACGTGTTCTGTACACTTCTTGTTTTATCCGTTATCTGAAAAGAGGATTTCTCTGAACATAGGCTGCATTTCCGCGGTCCAGGCCAATATCGATTCCGCTGCCTCTTTCGTAAGGCTGGAGGACAACCTTGTATCCCGGCATCTGATAGTTAAGCATGTATGATTCACCAGAACCCTGACCTAAGAAGTTTTTCCATGAAACATTTGTTTTGAAAACAGGTTCAGGACCTGTAAAGGCAACCATGGCATCAGGGTCTACGCAGCAAGGAGTATCCATTACAATTGGGTTTCCGTTGGTCATAAACGCTACCTGTGCCCCAGGTCCGTTTCCGGTAAGTTCTGTTGTGAAAATACCTTTCTGTGAGATAACGCCGCATCCGATAGGTTTTATTCCGTATCCGACTGTGTCGGTAAATGCTAGTATATCTTCACTTTCAACCATGATTGATTCACCCTGCTGGAGTTCAATTACTGTTACATGACGTGCCTGACATGCATAGTAACCTTCCGTTGGTCCGTTTGATATAACTTTCATAAGCGGAATATTCTCTCCCACAAGTCTTCTTCCAAGCTGTCCCAGAAATGCCTGCATGTTATTTCCCTGTGGTCCAAGCAATACCTTATCAAACGTGCAGTCTCCGTAAAATCCTATCATTGCTCCGGTTTTTGTAAATAATGTGCCTACTCCGTCGCATTCAGCACAGAGTGTAAGTTCGTTTACAGTTGTCAGTCTGATCATTTTTATGTATTCCTTTCTTTTATTTCACTTCTATTCCGTATCTGTTGCAGAGTCCCTCGAGATCATCACCGGTACCCATTCCAACAGGATTAAAACGCCATTCGTTATTTCTGAAGTACAGTTCTCCCACCACCATCGAAACAACCTCCGGATAATAATCTGTAAGTTCATATCTGAAAATTTCTTTTCCAGTTTGCACATCACTGAAACGAATATATGCGTCTTTTATTCCGCTGAAATTATATCCATGAAGTTTCGCTTCGTTTATGGTCATGACAAGGGCGATTTTTGAGATTTGTTTATTTACAGCATTGAGGTTTATGTCAATCTGTTCACAGTCAATACCGAAGTTCTGACCATTTGCGCTGTCACCTCTGTGAATAACGGCTCCGTCAGGACTTTTCAGCTGACCGTAGAAAACGATCCATGAATCATCAGGGACTTTTTCCGTATCATTAAGCATGAATGCTTCTATGTCAATATCGTAAGCGACATTTTCTGAAAAATCCCATCCGATACCTGCGCGCAGTGAAACAGCAGAAGGATGATTTTTTGTAATGCTGTATTTTTCACCTTTTCTCAGGAGTTTATCTGCAGGCGGCAGTTTTGGTCTTGCCGTTATTTTTCCGGATGGCTGCTGCACTGGTGGAGCTGTTCTTACAGGTTCGGCCTGGCGAGTATTTTGTGTATAAGCCGGCTGCTGTACCGGTTGTATTGGCGTTGATGTTTGTCTGTACTTTACAGGAGTAAGTTTATCCGTACTAAGTTCTGACAACCTCATGGGTTTAACTTCGCGCCTTTGAGAACTGTTTATTTCCGATAGTTTTATAGCTTTTATTTCATATTTTTTTATATTTATCAAATAATTTTCCTCCCTTTTGTTTTATTACATTG
>JAEDJV010000223.1 GCA_016296165.1 Oscillospiraceae bacterium
AAATAATTCTCCTTACTAATGAACCAAATCCACATCTTACAGTATTAGCTATTTCATTTTCTTTCGGCATCTTCACCATTTAATTCCAATCGTTTGCTACTGCTCCTGTCTGATATGTATCTGATAACAAATTTGTAATATTTCACATATTTTAATACTTACTTCCGTCTTTTCGGTAAAATACTATTTTCATTCCTTTTGTGTGCTTGTTATGAGTTTTAACTTTTTCTACTATCTCATCAAGCTCATTTTCAGTAATTTCTCCGCGATGTCTTATCCACATCATATCATCAATATCCGCGCCAAAACCATTACATTCCAGTTCGCCTCCGAACCTTACTATGTTGTTGTCATATTCGATGTCTACATAGCATTTTGTACCTGTAATTTTTATATCACTTACCTGGTCTTCTGTGTTATCCGTTTTTTCGGATTTTAATGATTTCAGCCATTTAATTCCAAACATTTTTTTGTGCCTCCTGCCTGATATTCAATTCAAACTTTGCGGAAATCCAGTGAAGATATACCGCTTGACATTTATCTTATTTGCAGGTAACTGTTCAGGACTTTTCAAAGTCCTGAACAGTTACAATTGAGTTATAGAATTTCCATGTAAGCTCCTTATCTTCTCAGCTGTCAAAATTTATTGTAGTTTCAGTTCTGATATCATTTACTCTGACAGCTCTTTCAGCATATATTCCAATGCCTCTGATTCTGTATCAAAATATAAATCTGTTGTTTTGCAGCCACGTTCAGCGTAATAGACATTCCATTTTCCGTTATCAGGAACAATACAAAATCGCTCGTCATCTCTGCCTTTGCCGTCGATATTGTACAGGAAATCTGGTATTCCTTTTTTTTTCGCTGCTTTTATAAATTCCTTCTTATTCATAACTTTACTCCTCAAAAGAAAATTTCCTTTAAAAATCCGTTTTTCACTAAATTTTTCACGCTATCTGGTAATTCATATTGTATTCCTCCGCCAGGTTGATCAAATGCGGGAGCTATTTCTGATAATGTTATTCCATCGATATCTCTTATCACTTCATATTTATGATATGCCCACGAATTATTATCGTAAGGAAGCGCTCTTGCTTCGAAAGAAGTGTCAACTGGAGATGTATAATTGCCATATTTTGAACCGTATCTGTCAATAATGATTCCTTTTTTTAGTGTTTGATTTTCAAGAACGCTACCTTCTACTCTTCCATTGTTCGGAGCAAATTTCTCCCAATTAATTTTTCCGTCTTCAGTAAGAAATTTTGAATTACTTACTTTTAGTTGAGTTTTAATGTGGATGAATCCTCCTGTAATGCCCCCTGAAATGGCTCCAGAAATTGCACCGGAAAGACCGCTTAAAAGTATATCATCCCAAGCTCCTTTTAAAGTACCGTTTGTAGTGATATAATTAATTGATGTAACACACATATTTGAAACACCTGATGAACCAGCTTCTATTGCGGCAGTCCTCCCAATGCTTGCCCATAATGTTGAAGATGGTCCCACAATAAACGTCAATCCACCTGTAATAGCTCCACCTATAGCGCCTCCTATAGCTCCGTCAAAGGCTCCGCTTTCAAAGCCTTCAAAGAACGAACCGCCTTGAAGCGAACTCACTATTCCGCCTACAACACCGCCTACTACGGCACCGCTGATTGCACCCCAGCAAGCTCCAGCGAGAATCGCTGCTCCCAGACCTGTGCCAACTCCTGAAACAAGAAGTATAACAGCGGTTATTACTATAACAGCCGTTACAATAAACTTCCAATGCTCCTTGCACCAGTCACCGACTTTTTTACAGCCGTCCTTAAACTTTTCCCAACCGTTCTTCTCACATTCAGGTTTCAGATAGGAATACATTTTATAAAATTCGTTCTTTCTTGATTGAATAATTTCAGCCGATTTTTCATCAGCTGAAATAGTATCTTCAATAAATGAATCAACTAAACTATCAAGTGAATCAGCAGAATTTATTTCAATTTCCTGACGATTCACAATCATCTGTAAATTATTCTGTATTATTGATACGTCAGTTACTCCACTGTCTATTAACGAGAAATTTTTAATCAGAGCCGATGCCCTCGATGATAAATCATCGAACGCACCGGACATTTTTATAAATGAATCTGATATCTGGTTTATCATTCCATAGTTAAGCTTTATTGTTGAAATAAATAATTCTCCTTACTAATGAACCAAATCCACATCTTACAGTATTAGCTATTTCTTTTTCTGTTTTTTATAATCAAAAATGCAGCAGTACCGGTGGCAGCCGCAGCTCCCCCAAGTATAACCCACAGCCAGAAGTTACCGATATGAATATTATCGACCTGCTGAATATCATATTCGTTACCGGCATAGTCTTCGAGATGTACACCGATGTCATGCCAGCCCTTGTCAAGAGTAAATGACAGGGTTTTTGCTTCAGCAGAGTAGTCAAACGGTATTTCTATGCCCTTGTCATATACCTTGCATTCTGACTCATTAAGAAGTTCAGAAATGTCAGTAACAACTATTTTCTGAGATTTATTTCCCAAATACCAGTACCAGGATCTGAATTTTTTATCTGTTTCACATGTCGGTGAAATGTTGTCAATATGAATTCTGGCAATATCAATTCTCTCATCTGCATTTTTTACAGTAAGGAAAAGTTCAGAATCAATATCGTTCTGGTAATTTTCTACAAAGAATTCACGTTTGAGTTTATATGAATAAACGCCTAAACCATACATTGATACGTCTTCTGATTCAGGTTCAAGCATAGTATCCTTTTCGTCACCATTGGTGTCCCTGAGAAGAATTTTTACATCTTCCTTACTGCGTGCCATAACAACAATATCAATATCGCTGAAGCTATCCGGACGCTTGCTTATGGCCTCTCCGTTTTCATACTCAACTGAGAACAACCCACTTTGCTTATCTATACTACTGTCAGGTATATATGCGAGAACATCCCTTCCCTGTATGTTATAATAGATGTCAGTGAAAGAAAAAAGAATTTGTGGTATAAT
>JAEDJV010000061.1 GCA_016296165.1 Oscillospiraceae bacterium
GCTGCTGGTACATGTTGTTCATAGGCTGCTGCTGGTACATGTTGTTCATAGGCTGCTGCTGATACATGTTGTTCATAGGCTGCTGCTGATACATGTTGTTCATAGGCTGCTGATACATGTTGTTCATAGGCTGCTGATACATATTGCTCATAGGCTGCTGATACATGTTGTTCATAGGCTGCTGATACATATTGTTCATAGCTGGCTGCTGGAAGTTTTCTGTGTTCTGAGACATATTCTGAACAGTATTTATGACTTCCTGCTGTGAAGAAGAAAGGGAATTAGCGTTAAAAGGTTTGTTTTCTTCCTTGTTTTCATCTTCTCTTTCAGCTGAAGACTCCCAGTCATCAAAAATCATTTTGAGTCCTGAGGCATCTATACTTGTGCTAGCAGCACTTCCTTCAGGTGCATCTACTGAAGTGTCAGGTGCTGCAGAGGTTTCAGGTGCACTTTCATTTGCTGCATTTTCGTTACCGGCAGTATCATCAGCAGGAATATTTTCAGTAAATTGGTTTTTAAACTGCTCAGCATATTCAGCAATTTCGTTGTTGAGTGATGTCAATACCACCTGCGAATTCTTTCCTGTAAGTATCTTGGCATTTCTGTTCTTATCTGGATTAAGCCTGATTATAAGTTTCTGACATTCACTACACGGACAGTTCGGAATCTTTGAATCCGGTTCAAGTGTCACTATACTAGCAATTGAATTTTCACCTGCAAGAAGCATTTTGCATATAGCTTCATATTCAGAACATGTTTTTTCTTCTTCAAATGAGTCATTCAGTTTTTTCCAGTTTACTCCGATGTAAGTGTTATCTGTATCAGTATTTATGATAGTAATAGAAGAAAAAGGTGTTTCTGATTTACTGCATTTTTCCTTAGCTTCATTTAGTTTTTCAGAAGCAGTTTCATATAATTTTGAAATTTCCATAATGATTATGAATCCTTTCATGAAATTTTAAGAAGTGGTTTTGGAGCTGTAATAAGTTTTTACCTTATATCAAGCATATATATGTTAAAAGCTCTGCACTGACAAAGCAGAGCTTTTAACGATGTAAGATTAAAATACCATGTTATTGTTGTAGAAGTAATGTGTATTTTTGCCGTTTGATTTTGAAACAGTAAGTGCACTGCTTACGCATTTGAGCATCTCTGTAGAATCATGTGCATTTGCAGGATAAAGAGCAATACCATAACTCATTGTAATATTAATTTTAATATCCTGGAATTTGATTGGTTCCGATATTACTTCCTTAATAGTTTCAATATAGTTAAGTATTGTAGCATCAGAATCATTTCCATAGATTATGAAACCAAATTCATCACCATTTATGCGTGCAAGAAAAATTGAATTTCCGCACATTTTTTTCAGCTTTTTGGAATATGAACAGAGAACAGCATCCCCGGCATTGTTTCCAAGTTTATTATTTATTTCCTTGAAATTATCAATATTTGCAGCTATTACAGTAAATGAAGCATTTGAGGAAATAGCTTCATCAATTCTTTCTATAAACATCTGTCGGTTTGGAAGTCCTGTAAGAATATCATAATACGCAAGATATGTAAGCTTTTCATCTTTTTCTCTGAGTGCGTTATTTGAATCCAGCAGTTCTTTGTTATTTTTAAGAAGTTTCTTATAAAAGGCATGGATTATAGTTATAAGAATAATGGCCGCTATAGTTGATATAAGTCCGGTAATTTTTGAAGATATACCGGATTTTGAAATCTGAAAAATAAGCAGAATTGCTGATAATCCATTCATTAATACTGCAGCGAAATATCCGAATCTTGGAACCGAAACAACCATAAACGCTGAAAAAAGAGTTAAAAGCTGAGTACAAATTCCTGGAATTATCGAGACGTTTTTTTCACCTACGGGAATTTTCCCCTGTAAAATGTTTACTGCCACGAAAATCACAATGTACATAATAACCATTGGGATTTCGAAAGATGATTTATTTTGGTTGTTTGTGGATTTGTCTGTCATCATATATCTCCTTTATCAAAGTTGTGAATTAATATTGTTCATAGAAACAAGGACGGTTTTTACCGTTATTTTTTGCATATGAAACCGCACTGCTGATGCATGTAAGAATATCTGAAGAGTTAAGAGCGTTATTAGGATATGAAGCAATACCAAAGCTTGCAGTACATGATATAATTTCATTACCAATCTGAACTGGTTCAGCAAGTACATTCTTGATTTTCTCAATATAGTTTAGTATATTGGCTTCAGACATATTACCCTGAATGATAAAACCATACTCGTTTCCTCCTGTTCTTCCAAGGAATATCGAGTCGCCGCAAAACGCCTTAAGTTTTTCAGCATATGAAGCAAGAACTGTATCACCGGCAGAACTGCCATAGTTATTGTTGATGAGTTTGAAGTCATCAAGATCTGCAAGAACTACAGTAAATGGCATATTGGAGTTATTTACGATAGTTTCGTCAATTTTTTCGATGAAAAGATGTCTGTTAGGAAGATTTGTGAGAATGTCATAATATGCAAGATAAGAAAGTTTCTCATCTTTTTCCCTGATAAGACGGTTTGTTTCCATCAATTTCTCATAGTTCTTTGAGATTTCATTGTTCTTCTGATTAAGCTTGTTTGAGAAAATATTAATAATAGAAATAAGGAAAATTGTTGCTATTGGAATTATTGTACCTGGAATTATGCCGAGATTTCCTGAACGAATAACTGCATTTATACAAGAAATAGCATATACAAAGTTAAGAGCAAAAGAGCAAATGTATCCTTTCTTCGGAACAGCCAGAACTATGAATGCGGAAAGAAGAACTTGAATCTGGGCAAGGATTCCGGCAGTAGACTGAAGGATAGCCTGTTTTTTTATAAGTTCTTCACCGGTAAACTGACTGTTAATTAATTCGCTTCGTCTCTCGCCATTAATTTTGACAATTACGAACCCGCAAATACCTACATATGCTGCGATGAAAATTATTAATGCGATATTTTGCATTATTTTGTCAGTAGAATTTTCGCTTTTTTTCATAAAACGTCCTCCATAATAAAATATAGTGAAATTAATAGTATTGTGAATATGATTTTTTCAGTGATTCAGATACCTATAACTATAATTATTATAGTATATTAAGTACTATTTGTCAATGATTCTACCTGATTATTCAGTCGAAATATACGAAAAATATTCGTATGATTTTTTTTGGATTTTGACCAATAAAATTAATTGAGGTGTAAAAGGTTTTGTATATTAAAGGGAGTTGACAAGTATGCATAAAATGTGGTATATTAATATCTATGAAATACAGTTGTATTTGTGGGATGGACTATTTGAGGTTTTGATATGGATAATTTAGAACATTCATCTTATCTGATTGTTATTGATTCGCGGGTTATACCGGATGTTTTCGTTAAAGTTCTTGATGTTAAGAAGACTATAGCAAACCGCGAAGCAAAGAGTCTTGCAGCTGCCTGCAAACAGGCCGGGATATCGCGGAGTGCATATTACAAGTATAAGGATTATGTCTTTTTATATGATGAAAAATTAACTCAGAAGGTTATTACACTTTATGCAGTTCTTCAGGATAAACCAGGTGTTCTTGCCAACGTTCTGAGTGTTGTTCATTCATCTGAGGCAAATGTTCTTACACTGAATCAGAGCATACCCGTTGATGGCGTAGCAGCAATAACAATTTCGCTGAAATTAAATTCAGGCAGATACAATGAAGATGATATAAAATCATCACTTCGCTCTGTAGACGGTGTAGTAGATGTCCGGATACTGAGCAGAGAGTAAAAATATTATAACTGCATTTTGCAGGGAAACGGAGTATTATTATGTCTAAGATAGCAGTACTGGGTTACGGTGTAGTTGGTTCAGGTGTTGTTGAACTTTTTTATAAAAATAAAGAAAGTATTCTTAAGAAGATAGGTAAAGACGCAGATATCAAGTATATTCTTGATATAAGAGATTTTCCGGACAGTCCTTACAGAGACAAATTTACAAGGGATATTAATGATATTGTAAATGATAAGGAAGTAACTATTGTTGCAGAATGCATGGGCGGAGCAACGTTTGCATATGATTTTGTAAAAGCCTGCCTTCAGAACGGCAAGAACGTTTCTACATCCAACAAAGAACTCGTTGCCAAAAAAGGTGCGGAACTTCTTGCTATAGCTAAGGAGAAAAACTGCAACTTCTTTTTTGAAGCAAGTGTTGGTGGTGCTATTCCTATTATCAGACCGCTTCACAAATGTCTTGCAGCTAACGAAATCTCACAGATAGCCGGTATTCTCAATGGTACAACAAACTTCATTCTTGGTAAGATGATAAATGAGAGCATGGATTTTGATGCAGCACTTAAGATGGCTCAGGAGCTTGGATATGCTGAAAAGGATCCTACAGCTGATGTTGAGGGACACGATGCATGTCGTAAGATTTGCATACTTTCATCGCTTATAACAGGCAAGCATATTTATCCTGACAATGTTTACACAAAAGGAATTACAGATATATCACTCAAAGACGTCAAACTTGCAGAAAAATTCGGCGCAGCAGTAAAGCTTATCGCAAGTGTCAGAAAACTTGAAAACGGAAGAATAATTCCGATGGTTATGCCGATGCTTGTTCCGTATGATAATCTTATGTCAAGAGTTGATGATGTGTTTAATGCTGTTATGGTGTGTGGTGACGGAATTGATAAGGCTATGTTCTACGGAAGAGGCGCAGGTATGCTTCCAACAGCGAGTGCAGTTCTCGGTGACGTGATTGAACAGCTTAAGAATGAAGAAAACGGAACAGATCTTGCGCAGTCATGGGTTGATTGCGACAATTCCGAGATACTTGCTGATTATAAAGAAAATGAATGCAGAATGTACTTTAGAGTATCAGGAATTTCAGAAGCAGATCTTGAAAATGCTGAGATTATTGATAACGGTGAAGAAGTGGCTTTTGTTACTGCCAGGATGTCAATTGCTAAGTCAGATGAGTTTGCAAAATCAGTAGAATTACGCGGCGGATCAGTAAAATCAAAGATTGCTGTTCTTGACATCTAAATTATTTATTAATTATATAAAATAAAAACGCTGTCCTATGTCAGCGTTTTTTACTTTTATATAATTGATTTTTAATTGGAAAATTGGTATAATATTTTTATATGTTCACGTAATAAAAATTCATAAGGAGCAATATAGTATGAACATAAAGAAATTAATTTCAGATCTTAGTACTATACATGGAGTGTCAGGCGATGAATCCTGTGTTGTGTCATATATAACTGAAATAATAAAAAAACAAACCAGTCTTCAATGTATAAACAACGGAAATAATTTAGTTGTAAACATAGGCAGAAGAGAAGAAAATAAAAAGCATGTTCTTATTGACGCACATATTGACGAGATAGGAATGATTGTTTCATATATTGATGAAGAGGGTTTTGTAATTCCGTCAAACATAGGCGGTATGGATTACAGAATCTTACCTGCACAGAGGGTTATGATTCATGGAACCAAAGATATTCCGGGAGTAATTTCCACAGTTCCCCCTCATCTGACAGATGGAAAAAATATTATAGACAGTATGGAGCATGTCCGTATTGACACCGGATATAGTGAAGAGGAATTAAAACAGTATATTTATCCCGGATGTACAGTTTCTTTTGATGTCCCTTTCAGAGAACTTTCGGAAACATGTGTTACCGGAAAATCAATGGATAATCGCATAAGTGCAGCGGTTCTTACTGAGCTTGCGTCTGTCCTTTCAAAGGAGGAGCTAAACTGCAGTGTGTCACTTCTGTATTCGGCTTCTGAAGAGATAGGGCAAAGAGGTGCAAAAACTGCTTGCTTTGAAATTAATCCTGATATTGCAATTGCTGTAGATACGAGTTTTGCACTTACATCAGATGAAGACAAAAAACACTGTGGCAATATGACGGAGGGACCAATGATTGGAATATCTCCGACGCTTTCACGAGAAATTTCAGATTTACTTATTGCAGCGGCTCAAAACAGTAAAACACCATACCAGCTTGAGGTAATGAGTGGGATGACAGGGACAAATGCGGATCAGTTTTCAGTATCGGGATGCGGAGTAAAAACATGTACCTGTTCTATTCCAATAAAATATATGCATACTCCAGTAGAAACCGTTGATTTAACTGACGCAGAAAATACGGTCAGACTCCTTGCCGAATTTATCAGGATGGTGAAATAAAATGCTTGAACATCTCAAACCGCTTAGTTCTCTTTATGGTATCTCCGGAAATGAAGATATGGTAAGAGAGTATATAATAGAAAAGATTAAAGACAAATGTGAATACTATACTGACAATCTTGGAAATCTTATTGCTTTCTGTAAAGGACGACGTTCGTCTGAAAGAAAACTCATGATAGCAGCCCATATGGATGAAGTTGGCATGATAGTTACCTATATCAATTCTGACGGAACGTTGTCTTTTGATTCAGTAGGTGGTATCAATGACGATGTAATCGCCGGAAGACAGGTTGTTATCTATAACAGAAACATTAATGGCGTTATAGGCTCAAAAGCAGTTCACAACATGTCTGCCGAAGAAAGAAAACAAAGCATCTCTGTTTCCAAGTTATATATCGATATTGGAACTCATAGTAAAGAAGAAACTGAAAAACTGGTTTCAGTAGGAGACTGTATTTCTTTTGCAAGTCAGTATACTGAACTTGGCGGAGGTAAGATATGCAGTAAGGCTCTTGATGACAGAGCCGGCTGTGCCATTATGATTGATCTTATTAACGAAGGAACTGAGTTTGATACCTATTTTGTATTTACAGTTCAGGAGGAAGCAGGACTTCGCGGAGCAGTGACAGCGGCTTTTGGAATATCACCGGATTTTGCTGTAGTACTGGAAACTACAACGGCCTGCGATATTGCTGACGTTAGCGGGGCAAAGCGTGTTTGTGAGCTTGGCAGAGGTCCGGTTATTTCATATATGGACAGACGAACTATATATGACAGGGAACTCTACGATCTTGCTTTTCATCTGGGCGAAAAAAACAATATCCCATGCCAGACAAAAACAATGGTTGCCGGTGGAAATGACGCCGGGGCAATACACATATCAAAAAGCGGTGTCCGCACAATTGCAGTTTCGGCACCATGCAGGTATCTTCATTCTCCGTCATGTGTTGCACAGTATTCGGATATTGAGATGTGCGAAGCTTTAGTCAGACTGCTTATTACAGGAATAAACGAGTTATGATAAAAAATATTACCGATATCGATCTTATGTCAGTTTCAGCACTTCATGAAGATTATTACGGGCGCAAGATTCTGTCCTACTATATCTCATATGGCACAAAATATGATTTTTGCAGATTTTTTGAAGTTACATCTGAGGAGAACATTGCGTATATAGTTCAGTTCAATGCTGTAATGATTATTTCTTCAAAAGCTCCTCTTGAGAGTGATGAACTTATGACATTTATTTTAATGAATAAGCCATTCAGGGTGGAAGCACCATGGATAGTACTGGAGAATCTATGTAATATTCCGGGATACAAAATGCTAAAAAGGACAAAGTTTGAGTTTACTGATCATCGCCCAGCCAACTTCGATGAAAGAAAACTGATTACTGATCCTTCGCTTGATGAAATATACGACATTCTTCATGAAGGCTTTCCTACTCTTGCTGAGCATGGATTATGGATTACAGAACATTCACACAAGATAAGAAGGGGACTTTCAAGAATATATCTATACAATCACTGTACAACAGCAACAGTAATATATGATGTTGATGACCATGTACTTATCGGGCAGGTTGCCACAAAATCAGAAGCACGGGGAAAGGGATATGCGAGAGATCTTCTTTACTGGATAGGTCATACCCTTAATCTTCAGGGAAAAAAAGTAAGCCTTTTTGCTCTCGATTATCGCGAGAGCTTTTATGAGGAAATAGGTTTTAAGCCTGTAAGCGTTGAAAATGTAATTCAGGCTGAATAATACTGGAGGAAAGCAATTATGTTTAACAATGATTTTTTCAAATTTGATGACAAGCTTATTGAGATAGCCAGAGAAGCTGAAAATACATGTTCTTTAAGTCTTGCCGGCTGCGATAAAACTGCTGAGTATAATGGAGCCAAGGTTCTTTCAGCGTTTATAAAAAATCGTGTCAGCGAGCAGTGTTTCCACGGAAGCACAGGTTATGGCTATGGAGATGTAGGAAGGGATACACTTGATAAGGTGTATGCTGATGTTTTTGGATGCGAGGATGCTCTTGTAAGACATAACTTTGTATCAGGAACACATGCACTTTCAGTTGCGCTTTTTGGTGTTTTACGACCTGGTGACCGAATGGTTTCCGTTACAGGAAGCCCGTATGATACTCTTGAAGAGATAATAGGAATAAGAGGTCAAAAGGGTTCCGGTTCACTTACTGATTTTGGAGTAGAATACTCTCAGGTAGATCTTCTTGAGGACGGCACTCCAGACATGGATAGTATTCTCAAAGCTGTACAGGGTGCAAAACTTGCATATATTCAGCGTTCAAGAGGTTATTCACTCAGACCGGCTCTTACTATTGCAGATATAGAGAAGATTGCCTGCGGCATAAAAGTAGCCAGTCCTGATACAATTATCATGGTTGATAACTGTTACGGCGAGTTCGTGGAAAAGATGGAACCTGTAGAAGTCGGAGCTGATCTGATGGCCGGTTCACTAATAAAAAATGCCGGTGGTGCCATAGCAAGTACAGGGGGATATATTGCCGGTAGAAAGGATCTTGTGGAGCTTTGTTCCTACAGACTTACCTGCGTCGGAATGGGAAAAGAAGTAGGATGTTCACTCGGACAGAACAGAGAGATGTATCTTGGTTTGTTTATGGCACCAGACGTCGTTTCTTCTGCAGTAAAGACGGCAACATTTGCGTCAGAACTCTTCTCAAAACTTGGATTTGAATGCTATCCGAAGAAAAATGAACAGCGCGGGGATATTATCACAGTTCTTAAGCTGGGAAATGAAAAACTGCTTACAGCTTTCTGTCAGGGAATACAGAAAGGTTCTCCGGTAGATTCATTTGTATCACCGGAATCCTGGGAAATGCCTGGATATGAGAGCAAAGTAATAATGGCAGCCGGAACATTTACAATGGGTGCTTCGATTGAACTTTCGGCAGATGCACCGATAAGAGATCCATATGCTGTATGGATGCAGGGCGGCATAACATATACAAGCGGTAAGATAGGTCTTCTCCTTGCAGCACAGGAAATGATAAACAGGGGACTGATTTCAGTTTAAATCTTTAGTATATTTGACTTTGTACATCAAAAGTGATATATTTATTATATTAATCAATACTATAAGGGGAAGTGGATGATATGATTTGTTCCGAATGTAAATCCGAAATACCTGAAGACGTTAAGGTGTGCCCAAACTGTAGTGCAGAGTTGTGTAATAATAAAAAAGAGAAAAGTGAAAAAAGGAAAAGGAAATCAGGAAAAAAGGTTAAAGTACGCGGCAGAATTATTGCCTTTTTGCTTATTTTGTTTTCAGTAATCGTGATTGTATTAACAATATTCGCTTCTGTATCTTCAAATCAAGGCTATAGAAGAGCGCAGAAAATTGCAAAAAAAATTGGAGAAAATCCGGAAAAAGCTTACACGTCATCAAAGGCGGATTTTGTTAGTTCATCTGACTATGATTTTCTTAATGAACTGACTGATTTTACTGTTTTAAATGAATCAGATAATCGAATAAGCGTTTACGGAGTCGGACTCCCGTCATGGATTGTTTTTTGCAATGAAGATTCTTTCGGAAAACTGGAAAGTGTATCATATTTTGATTTCAGAATTCTGAAAAACAATATTAATGGAATTAAACAAAAATCCAGAATAGATGTTTCACAGATTTCAACAGGAATGAAAATGTCTGAAGCTGATAAAATCATAGGCATGAAACCATATCAGATTGTATTTTCAGAAAATATAATTTCAAAAAAATACAAATATTACTACAAAGATAAGCAGAACGGAAATATAAATGCCTATTATATAACAGTTATTTTTAATTCCGAAACAAATATTGTCAATTCTCCGGCGATAGAAGAAAAAAATGATTTTATGTTTGATATTTTAAAACCAGAAGGTTTTTGACAAAAAGACAGATTTTCATAAAAAGTATTACGAAAAAAATACAAAACAGTCCCGAATTCAAAAGAATATCAAAAAAAAGTTGACAAATTAGCTATTTACTGATATGATAATTTAGTTGAATAATATAATATAAAAATTTTAAGGAGGGTAAAATATGGGAGATCAAAAGTTGTGTTTTGGTTGTTTTGAACCAATTAACGATGAAACAAAGTGTCCTCATTGCGGATACAAGCAAAAATCTCCGTATTCACCGTCATATATTGCTCCTGGTACAATTATTAATGACAAATATATGGTTGGTAAGCTGATTCACTATAATGGTGAGGGTGCTACTTATCTTGGGTTTGACACAGCAATTTCCTGTAAGGTGATTATTAAGGAATATATGCCTGATGCTCTTTGTACAAGAGACAGTGAATCTTCTGACATAATTGTTAATCCTAACAGCAATGTTCAGTATAAGTCACTTATGGAAGAATTCAATGAACTTAACAGAAAGCTTGCAAAACTAAGATCTGTTAGTCATATCAATCCTGTTCTTGATATTTTTCAGGAGAACAATACATCTTATGCAGTATTTGAATACATAGAAGGAATAAACCTTGTTCAGTATCTTAAAAAGAACGGTGGAAGTCTTTCATGGGAAACTGTAATGAAGATGTTTCCGCCTTTGTTTACAGCATTGAGTCAGGTTCATAACGCTGGAATAGTACATCGTGGAATTGGTCCGCAGACTATCTATGTTACTTCCAGAGGAGAGCTGAAACTAACTGATTTTTGTATTGCAGCAGTAAGAACTACTAAAACTGAACTTAATGCAGAGATATATAAGGGCTATGCAGCGCCGGAACAGTATTCCCCGAGTAGCTGGCAGGGAACATGGACTGACGTATATGGTATTTCATCTGTTCTCTACAGGATTCTCACAGGTTGCATGCCTACAGAGTCAATACTAAGAAATGAGTCCGATGATCTGACACCTCCTTCTGCTTTTAACAGCGATATCCCTGATAATGTTTCAGAAGCAATTATGCAGGGAATGAAACTTTCAGGGGATGAAAGAATTCAGACTATAACTGAGCTTGTTACCCTGATATTTCAGCGTTCAGACGATGAAAAAACAAAAACAACCCTTAATATTGGCAATATAGCCTCTAAAAGGGCTCGTGAGACACAGGCAAACCGCGAAGCTCAGTTGAAAAATACTGAGAAACCTGAAAGAGTTTATGAACAGGATGAAGAGTATTCTGAACGTGTTTACCGCAGAGTTCCGGTAAGAAATGAAGATGATTATGAAGCTTTGACTATTTTTGATAAGATTAAGGTGCCTGCAGTTATCGGTGCTCTTGCACTGGCAGTTGTTATTTTTATTGTAATTCTATTCGGTAAGTTTTTCAAGCTTAATTCAGGAAATAATATGACAACCAATCTGCCTGTACTAACAACACCACCTGTTACAACAATAGTGACGACGTTGCCTCCTGATGACATAGAAAACGGTTTCTACATTACAAACGTACCGCCTGCTACAGTTGCTTCTGCTACTGAAGCACCTGAAGAGACAACTTCTGATGAAAATTCAGAAACAACGGTGACAACTGTGCAGGGCAATATTCAGATGGCAAATCTTATCGGAAAACAATATGAAGAAGTGATGGTATCAACACTCTCACAGGATGTAAAGTTTGAATTAACTTATGAATTCAGGGAAGACAAACCAAAGGGTGAGATCCTTGACCAGAGTATTAAGGAAGGAACATGGATTGTTAGCGGCGAAGTGGTAGTTCTTACTATATCACGCGGAAGTGGTTCAGGAACAGTTCCGGATTACAAGAGAGGACCAAAAAGCTGCTACCCTATTAAAGAATTTCTTGAACTTTTAGATGAGCAGGGAATAAAATATAAAGCTGTACCGGAAGTGAATACCGGCTACTTTAGTGGATATGTTATTGGAACAGATCCAAAGGCCGGCGCAGAACTGGATTCTTCAGATGTACTAATAGTTCGTTATACAGCAAATGATGGAAATGGTACAGTTATTTATTCGCCTGGTCTTGATGAATCATCTGTTAATTAAATATTTCCCAATAAAAAACGACCTTTCGGTCGTTTTTTATTATTTTTTAGGGAAAATAATAAAACGGTATCACAAGGATACCGTTTTTATTGTGTGTAAATGTAATTAATGAAATAAACCGCCTTGCCGTATTATACAGCATATAAAACCCGCTTATTCAGCAGGTGGGTATCAGCCTGAAAGCATCACGCTCCCTTCATCTCAAAAGAGGAGGTCTGCAATCCACAGTCAGAGCAAAATTCCCTAAGTAAAAGTGTTGGATTATATGAGCCGTATATAACGCACAAGGCAGAAATAATAATTTCTATTACAATAAGAATTATACCACAAGATTTTTCAAATGTCAATTGAATTTTTGTGGAAATTTTTTATTCTTCTTCAAATTCTTCTTCGTCTTCAAACATCTCTTCAATTCTCTGAAGGAAAATCTGTCCGATTCTGTCAAATTCCTCATCATCTTCTATTGAAGCAAGCAATTCTTCGCCATCTACCATTTCAGCTTTCAGAATAACGAGTTCATCGCTGCCTTCCAGAGCATCCTCTGGCTTTTCTGCGTAAGGTACAAGTGCAAAATAACGTTCATCGTCAATTTCCATAGCGTCGAGTAGTTCAAATGTTTGTTCTATGCCATTCTCATCTACCAGTGTATAGAGATCAGGTGTGAATTCTGATGTATCAGCCATAATTAAACTCCGTTCCGCCCAAAAGGGCATTATGTAAATTTATTATCTGTGTCATAATTGACACTTACATAATTTATTTTACTACAAAAAATAAATAAAGTCAAGTGCGTCCTAAAAAATCATTATCAATAAAAAAATAATATTTTTTTTAAAAAAAGTGTTGACATTCACGAATAAGTGTGGTATTATATAGACATGGAAAGAGAGATGAAGATTCAGGCGATAAGAATCAGATTCAGTTCTTTCAGTATCGGGTTTTATTACAGACTATAATCCATCAACATATAAAGTAATGATTGCTTATTGGAAGCGTGAGAATTATGTTTGGATCAGGATTATGAGTGAGGTAAACAAAAATCAAGTATATTGTAAGGAGGGCGGGTCCAGTGGAATTAATTACAGATGAACCTTCGAACAGCGAATTGCCTTTCGTGACTCGCATGATTGGGGTATTTTAGGACGAGTCATCGACTAAGTTTAAGTTTCTGTTGAAAGTCAGTTTCGCATGAGCTATGTGAGACATTGTTAAAGGCTTCGGTTGACTTCTGAATATATCATTTAACCGTAAGCGTTTATATTTTTCGATGAACTGCAATTTAGCTTGATATGGACATATGTGATAAGGTTAGATGAATCAGGGGACAGACTTTAACAATAGTTTGGATAGAGGTCTGAAATTAATATTGAACAGGTGGTACCGATGGAATAACAAACTTATTACTTCGACCAAAATAAATTTGAAATAGGTGTGACCGATGGAATAACAAACTTATTACTTCGACCAAAATAAATTTGAAATAGGTGTG
>JAEDJV010000062.1 GCA_016296165.1 Oscillospiraceae bacterium
AATCCATGTTTCCGTATTCTTTAAGGAGATCTCGTCTCAGAGATTTTATAAGTTTATTCGTCATTTCCTTACCGCCGGAAGTGTCTTCTGTAAAATCTCTCACATCGAGTTTAATTACATTATATTTGTTTAGATGTTTTTCAAAATCTTCTGTTTTTGAAACCTCAAGATTCTCAAATAAATTTCTCGAATCACAGTTTCTGTCATAATATGCAGCAAGCATATTTGCCGCCATTGATTTTCCGAATCGTCTTGGTCTGCTTATGCAAATGTGACGTTCATCAGTCCTCAATACAGAATTAGTTAGTTCAATCATCATTGACTTATCAACATATATTTTTGAATTGACTGACATCTCAAATAAATCATTTCCAGGATTAAGGTAGATACCCATACATACACCAACGTTCAAAAAAAGGTTAATCAATGAATAGATTATACCACAAATATTTATTAATTTCAACATTCCCATAATAGAAGGGGAATCTAAAGCAGATTTAAGAGAGCCTTGCCACCTGTGAGGAAATTTTAGCTTGCTATATCTGTCCTTACATTATTTTTCTGAAACCTTCTGTAAGAACATTGCAGCAACTACAGAATAAGTTATAATACGCTAAAAAACCATAACCGTCAGTGTTTACCGCTGACGGTTATGGTTTTTAGTAAATTAATCAGAATTTTGTAATTTTCTTTGATACATACTGCTTGATTCTGGATAAGTCTGTAATATCAACTTCTCCGTCACCGTTTACATCTGCAGCCTTTAATGCATCACCCTTAAGATCGATTTCCTTAAGTATATGAAGTGCAAGAACTGAAAGATCAGTCATATCAACTTCACCGCTTCCGTCAACGTCCCCGAGAATGTATTCCTTACCAGGATCTGATGATCCGTTCTCTGAAGTATAAAGGTCTTCCGGAAGTTCATCAAGTGTAATTACATAATCACTATTGTATACAGCCTTTATGCTTTCCTTTGTGTTGAACTTTGAATCTGTAATCCATTCTGTATGCCATGTCATGAAACTGCTCCAGTATGCACCGTCTGACTTAAGTGAGTCAGGATTTGGAATAGAACCATTCTCATGAAGCATTACAGGAACACCTGTACCAACAAGGTCAACTACCTTATTATACATACCAATGAGAGAACCATCGTTTTCAACGTATGTGTCAGCTCCGACCATATCAACGTATTCATCGCCAGGATACCATTCGGCCGGAACGGAAGCTGTAAATCCAAGAGCCCAGATGAGATTGTCGAGTTCCCACTCATTTGTGTATTTTTCGTACATCATCTTCCAGAGTTTCTTGAAGTTTTCAGGACCGCCTTTGCCCCACCAGAACCAGCCTCCGTCAAATTCGTGGAATGGTCTCCAGATTACAGGAACACCGGCTTCTT
The DNA here is from genome assembly GCA_016296165.1 of Oscillospiraceae bacterium. Taxonomy (GTDB): domain Bacteria; phylum Bacillota; class Clostridia; order Oscillospirales; family Ruminococcaceae; genus HUN007. The sequence continues at coordinate 1,403 of JAEDJV010000062.1, forward strand.
TAAGTTCTGTAAGTGCCTTTGCACCTTTATCCATTGCCTTTGAAAGTGCTTCGTATTCTGCTGTTCCAGGTGTGAGAGCCTTATCCCAGTCAAGATCATCCGCCTTGCAGTCATCATAATTATCTGCAAAGTCAGAACCACAATGCCAGCAGATTGTTACTATACCGCCCTTTTCAAACCATTCTTTAGCTCTCTTGTTTACGCCTTCGAAGTCGTCACCCATATAGTCGAGACCTCTCATAGCAGGAAGTTTACCGCTTGCGTCCTTGATATAGTTCATTTCATAGTCAGGGTTGCCCATCCATGTGGATTCCTGCTGTCCTGATATGACTGAATTACCGTATTCCTTACAGATATATTTGTAAAGAGATTTTGTTGCTGCTGATGATCTGGAATTTGAAAGTTCCGCCTTTGTAGCATCAACCTTAACTGCTTCAGCCACTGTTAAGGTAAAATAGTCAAGATCTGTCCAACCCCAGCTGCTTTCGATGGCAATTGTATTTTTACCTGCCTTAAGAGAAACTACTATACCCGGTGTTTCAATGAATTTTTCAGTATAAGGGAATGATACAGTTTCAGCAATCACACCGTTTACTAAAAGATTCTGCATCTTTCCGCCTTCATCATAAGCCTGTTTGTAACCAAATACCATCTTGTAAAGGCCGGCTTTTTCAACCTCTACATTAAACGTTAATGTATCCTTGGCTGTCTGGAGATAAACATACTTTCCGCCGCTTGCCTCAGATGATTTTTCTATAGTAGTTGTACCTCCTCCTGTAAGTACACCGTCTTCAAACTCATATCTGCCGTCTTTTACAGGTGTCAGAGGATTATCTCCGGTTGTAACTTCTGTTGTAGTAGTTTCAGGAGGTGCTGTTGTAACCGGAGGAGCTGTTGTAACAGGTCTTTCCGGAGCCTCACCGTTACTGTAGAGATCCTTCGGGAGTTCGTCAAGAGTAATACAGTATTCACTTGTATAGATTTCCTTAAGGTCTTCTTTAGTGTTAAATACAGGGTTTGAAAGGAAATTTATATTGTCTGAGCCACCGTCATACCATGGGCAGAAATACAGCCAGTTTGCATGCTCTGTCTGGAGATTTGTCAAAGTTGAGATACAGTCACACTCAGCCATAGCAACCATCTTTTCCTTGTTTGTAAGATTTACAAGGCTCCAGAATGTACTGCCTGCTGCAGTATCATCATGTACAATTGACGGCTGCCAGTTATTTTCCGCAAGATACTTTGTGCAACTGTACTTGTCATAGGCAACAAGATCAACATATTCGTCTCCTGGATACCAGTTACCGGATGTTGAATAGTCATAACCGTTCCATTCCCAGATAAGATTGTTAAGACCATATGTCTCTGTGAGAGTTGTATATGTAAGTTTCCAGATATCTTTATAAACAGCTGAACCCTTCTGTCCCCACCAGAACCATGAACCTGTCTCACCGCCGCCGCCTTCAGCTTCATGAAGCGGTCTGAAAATAAGCGGAACCCCCGCATCCTGAAGTTTTGTAAGTTCACCTGCAAGAAGTTTCAAACAAAGCTGATAATATTCGTACTCCTTTGATCCCTTGGTACACACCTTTGAAGCATCAAAGTCTGTCTCGTCCGGTTTATATGTAGCCTGTTCCCAGGTGATCGAATCTCCTACCTTGTAGTCTGCAAAATTGCAAGGTACTGTAATATGCCACGAAGCGGTCGCTATACCATTGTTTCCGTACTGATTATCAGTACACCATTCGATAATTCTCTGTGTTGTTCCGTCATCTGAGCCATAAAGAGGATTTGCCTGATTGAGATAATCGAAACCTCTGATAGCAGGATAAACACCTGTTGTCTCCTTTATGTACTCAAATTCATATTCAAAATCATGCGGACCATACTTATATATCTCCTGCTGACCTGAAATAGTATGTTCACCATAAACGGAAGCAAGATAATTCATAAGTGACTGTGTTTCTTCTGTAGCCTTAGGGTTTGAAAGAACGGCATTTCCTTTCACAGTCTCATATGTTTTAGCTTTTACTTCAAGATAGTCAAACTTTGTCCAGCCCCACGACTTTGAAATCTTAATCGTATTTTCGCCCTTTTTGAGTTTTACTGTAGTTGCAGTAAATGGTGTGTACTTGCCTGTACCTTCCGCAATAGATAGATTTCCGCTTGAAACACCGTTTACATAAAGACTCTGCTGCTTTCCGCCGCCTACACCTTCTGCAGCCATGACAATATCATACATGCCTTCTGAATCAACGTTTACAGTTACTGTTATATCACCGTCTTCAGTCATATAAAGTACTGCCTTGCCACTTGCCGCTGCATCACTCTCAACCTTGACTGTACCTGTAAAATCAGCATCTTCGAACTCGTATCTTACTGCATTAGCCGAAGCTGTATCAGAAAAATTTTTCGGATAGCCGCTGAACACAGATGCAGTAACTGCAATTGCTGCACTCATACTGCAAATTCTTTTAAATTTTTTTGAAACCACTTAAATTCCTCCTAAATATTATACACTTTATTTATTCTGCCTCTACCAACTTTAGAATAAATTGGCCATAATTTATTAATTATATTATATCACAAGAAATTTCGGTTTTCAATTATGCATTACAACGAAAAAACATACCGTTTTTTATGTATTTAACTTAATTTAAGCAATATTAAAGTTAAGTCATTTAAGTGAATTTAAAAACCAAAAAATTTTCAGATGAATGAATATATCATAAATATGCGGACACAATATTTTCAGGAACGATTGTTCCAAATAAAAACGGGGTGTAAACCATGTGGGATAAATTAGCACTTATACTCCTGATCATTGGCGGAGTAAACTGGGGGCTTGTGGGCATTTTTGAATTTGACCTTGTCGCCTGGCTTTTCGGCGGACAGACAGCCATCTTAAGCAGAATAGTATATATCATAGTTGCACTGGCAGCTGTATGGTGTATTTCTCTGCTTTTCAGAGATGACTCTCCTGTAGAGGCAACATCCGGATCCCACTAAGCCCGGAAAGAAAACAGAGACCATAAAAGTACATTCATGGTGCCGTAACAGAATGTATTATACCGGTCTCTGTTTTTTCATTATAATCACAACATTTATCATTTGACTATCACAGTGTTTTCACTAATATAGGCGATAATATAAACATCAGAAAGCCCCCCCCTTACGCATAGCAATATGCGGTTTATATAAAAATATTCATATTTTTATAGTTTTCCCCTGACTTTTCAGTCAGGGAATTTTTTTTATGTGTAAACTTTTTTCAGTTTTCTGAATATTCTTAGTATATACACTATTTTATAAATAAGGAGAAATCTGAAAAATGAACAATGACTTGTCCCAAAAGTACTATGATGAAATGATGAAGTACTACAACAAACAGAAAAAGAATAATCCGGAATCCAATCCGCCTTCTTCTGAAACGCCGGAATCTGACGCAACAATATCAAACCCGTCAAATCCGGAAATTTCCGAACCCAAAGATCTGCCTGAGCCGGTCTCAGTCAGATATCCCGAGCCGGATATATCACAGTTTATCATGAGTGAAACCGAACCTGCAGCTTTTACAGAAAAAACACCTGTTCCGGATGGCTCTGATTATGGAAGTCTGAGGATAGAAGCCAGCGCCGGGAGTCGTGCCATTCCTGTGGAAGATGTACTTATCATCATAACCCGCGCCGAAAAACCGGACGAAATACTCGCAATGCTCCTGACAGACAGCAACGGAGCGACACAAACCATAAGGATTCCGGCACCTGCAGAAATGCTTTCGGAATCCCCGTCCGATAAAGTCGTGAACACTGTGGTAAATATTACAGCATTTAAAAAGGGCTACTATGAAGTTGAAAACCGAAACGTCCCTGTATTTACGGGCGTTACTTCAATCCAGCCGGTAAATATGATACCCCTCCCGCTTAACACAGCTGAAGGGAAAACAACCTTTACCGAAAGCAAACCAAATCTGTAAGGAGATGAAGCAATGACTGGTATTCCTTTTATTCCGGAGCAGATTACCGTACATCTGGGACCACCTGATTCGGATGCTGAAAATATCACAATAGATTTTCCCGACTACATAAAAAATGTCGCTTCAAGCGAAATATATCCGACATGGCCGGAAAATGCTCTAAGAGCCAACATTTTTGCAATCGTTACATTTGCACTCAACAGAATTTATACTGAATGGTATCGTCTGAAGGGATATGATTTTGACATTACAAATTCCACACAGTTTGATCAGGCATTTAACTATAATGGAAGTGTTTTTGAAAACATAAGTGTGCTAGTTGATGAACTTTTTAACGATTACGTCGTAAAACAGGGCGCTATTGAACCATATTTCACAGCATTTTGCAATGGCACTACGGTAACCTGTGACGGACTTTCCCAGTGGGGAACAGTTGATCTGGCAAATCAGGGACTTACACCGTATGAAATACTGCAGAATTATTTTGGGGATGATATTCAGATTGTATATAATGCAATGGTTAAAAACAATTCACCGTCATTCCCCGGTCAGAATTTTTCCGAAGGAAATATCTCAGAAAATATAAAAATAATTCAGCTGCAGCTAAACAGAATTTCAAAAAATTATCCTCGTATTCCCAAAATACCGGAACCAAATGGTTTTTTCGGACCCGAAACCACAGAAGCCGTCAGGGAGTTTCAGCGTATTTTCAACCTTCCTGATTCAGGAGTCATAGATAAATCAACATGGTATAAAATCGCATATATTTACACAAGTGTAAAAAAACTTGCAGAGCTCGATTCCGAAGGAATCTCACTCGGAGAAATTCCACGCCAGCATGAATACGATATTGCTCTGGGGTCAGAAGACAGTCTTGTCAGGTCACTGCAATACTATCTGGCAGTTATAGGTGCTTATTATGAAAATGTACTGCCTGTTCCTATAACAGGATATTTCGGAAAGCAGACGAAAGATTCAGTAAAATCTTTTCAAAAGGTTTTTGGTCTTCCGGAAACCGGAGTAGTAGATCTGGCCACATGGAATGATTTGTACCGGGCATACACCGGAATAACAGAATCCGTTGAACCCAATCCTGAAACGGTGGCATTATTTCCAGGAACTCTGCTCAGAGAAGGCCAGACAAGCGAAGACATCAGAACACTTCAGGAATACCTTACATTTATCAGCAAAACTTATCCGGATATTCCTCCTGTAAACGCAACAGGTTACTTTGGTCCTGTTACAAAATCATCAGTAACAGCTTTTCAGAAAAGATTCGGACTACCGCCAAACGGTGCAGTAGGAGCAGACACGTGGAATGGAATTGCCACAGTTTACTCCGATCTGAAATTCGGAGAACAAAAACAGCAGTACCAGTATCCCGGATACACAATAAAATAGCTCAGGAGGTAAAGCATATGGCCGATAACAAAAAAGAAAATATACAGGAGATCCAGAGATATCTGTATAACATTTCGCATTTTATAGACACCATCCCCTCAGTTGTCCCCGACGGCATATTCGGCGAAAAAACCGAAAACGCAGTACGGGCATTTCAACAGGAGTACGGTCTTCCCACAACTGGAGAAGTTAACCGTCAGACTTATGATACAATAGTTATAGTGTATAAACATCTTAAGGAAAGTCCGCCGGATATGATAGATATTTTCCCGGAACACGACTATATTCTCTCTGAAGGCAGCAAAAACGACCTAGTATATTTTCTTCAGATTATGCTAAAGGCAATAAACCGAAAATTCCCTGATATCCCGGAAACTGAAATATCCGGTCTCTATGATAACAATACTGCCCGGTCCATTCGCTATATACAGGAAAAATCATTGTTTCCGGAAACCGGAGATACAGATAAGTACACCTGGAACAATATTGTAAAGATATTTCACCATATATCAAAATAAAATGTACTCGCCGAAAATCCAGTTCGGCGAGTACATTTTATTTATATATTTTATTATATTCATTAAGCAGATAATCTCTGACAGCAGAAGAAATATCCAGATTTTCTTTTTTTGCAAAATCATACAGCCATCCCGGGACAGAAACTGTGACCTCTGTATCCCCTGCATAGTAATAATTCGCATATTCTTCCACATCAACATTTACAGTCTGAATAAATGCTCTTGTGTATTCATTTCCAACATTGGGCCTCAAACTCTGAATATCTGACGGAGCAGGCAGTTTCTGACCTTTTGAAAGCATATTGCAGATATAACGGGTCAGAAGATCAACAGCGCTCGAAAGAGCCGAATTAAAATCATCACCAAATGCCGCCAGATTATTCAAATCTGAAAACACTACACAATACTTACCGTCAGGTCTCTGAAAAAAACATCCCGGATATGAGTATATCATTTTTATTCTCCTTACCTTAAAATATAAACATCAGCAATCTATGTACAAAATTAAAAACTTATCTTATGGCAACCCCATTTTTTTAGCGTTCAATATAATTATACGCAGTAAAGAACGCTTTGTCAACAAATACACAAAAGTATCATGCAAAAATCACATTTCAATCTCTGTATTTTTACGTAAGCCGCCGTGTATCAACAAATTTTTAGTACTTTTTTCATATAAAAATATTTGCGAAAAACAATATAGTATGATATAATATATACTATATATAGACACTACTTTCTTTTAATTTTAAAATTCCTGTTCACCAGAGGGAGGAATAGCCATAAGAAAATCACTGTTAATCCTGGTTGTGTCTTTTTGTGTCCTCGTTTTATTTTCCGGCTGCACCATTGTATCCGGAATAGAAACGTACCTTAAGCCACCCAGACTAAGCGAACAGCATGAACAGATTTATAATGCCCTGATAAATGCTGAAGGTTCAAAAATCAGTCTAAAATATCCAAAATCAGGTTCTTTTCTCTCTGCGTTTGTAGTTGCAAACATAGATGATGAACCAACTGATGAAGCAATAGTTTTTTATGAAAAAACAAATCTTACAGGAAGTGATTTGTCAACCCTCAGAATAAATTTTCTCGATCAAGTAAACGGAAAATGGAATTCTGTATACGACTTTGCAACCGAAGGAACTGAGGTTGAAAGAGTATTTATATCAAAACTGGGCGCTTCCGATATCACAAACATCATAATTGGTATCAGCAGTCAGACAGAAAAAACAGCTGAACTCTTCTTCTACGACGGTAAGACGAAACCTGAGCCAAAATCACTTGGCAACTACTCGGTAATGGATGTTACTGATATAAATGGTGACCTGGAAAACGAACTCATCATGATAAGCAGCGGACCATCCGGAAACACCGCCCAGTTAAAATGGCTTGATGCAGACAGTACAATGGTTTCAGGTCCTGTGCTGGAGCTTACAGAAAACACCGCAGATATAGTTCAGCTTATCTACGGTAAAATTAACAACGATACAACAGCTGTTTATCTTGACTCATACATAAACACAAACACAATAATCACAGAGATTTTATGTTCTGATACCTACAACAATACAATATACCTCAAATCAGCCACAGCTTCAAATTCAGATTCAGAACAGATTAACAAAACAATAAGAAAATCATCTTTGCTTTCGCGGGATATAGATAACGATGGTATAATCGAAATACCAATCAATACTGTTTTCAAAGGCTATGAAGAAAAACCCGAGACAGAACAGATTCCAATGACAAACTGGTATGTTTTCGAAGACAACTTGTTTGTAAAAAAATATTCCAGTTATTACAGCATAACCGACGGATATGCATTCATGCTTCCGGACAAATGGATTGATAAGGTAACTGTAAAATCCACAAATGATGATATTACATTCTGCAGCTATGATGAAAAAGAAGAAAATCAAAGAGAACTGATAAAAATATGCGTTGCAAACTCATCAGAAGCCGAAGAAATAATGCAAGGCACTGAATATAAACATTATGTGCAGATACATTCATACGGAGATACTGTATATCTTGTCTGCATTCCTGAAACGTATTCAGATCCTCTGGCTCTGACGGAAAGTGAATTGTTATTTTATTTTAAGATTATATTATAAAGGGGAGTTAAAAATGAAAAGAATTCTTGTTTGTGAAGACGAAGACGTAATCAGGGATTTTGTTGTTATCAATCTTAAACGTGCCGGATATGAAGTTGTTGATGTAAACTGCGGCGAAGAAGCATTAAGAATATTTGAAAGTGAACATGGTAATTTTGATGTTGCACTTCTTGATATTATGATGCCTGGTATCGACGGATTTACAGTATGCAAAAAACTTCGTGAAAAGAGCTCAACCCTCGGAATAATAATGCTCTCAGCCAAAACACAGGAAATGGATAAAGTTAGCGGTCTTATGATTGGCGCTGATGACTACATGACTAAACCGTTTTCTCCGTCAGAGCTTACAGCAAGAGTTGATGCAATATACAGACGTGTGTGCATGAGCTTTATGAAGGTTGAAGAATCTCCGGTTATTGAATCCGGACCTTTTGAACTGAATCTTAAAAGCCGTACTGTATCCAAAAACGGTAAACTAATCGATTTAACACAAGTAGAATACCAGATCCTTGAATATTTCATGAACAATAAGAATACTGCACTTGACAGAACAAGCATACTCAATCACATCTGGGGCGAAACCTATGTAGGCGACGAAAAAATAGTTGATGTTAATATTCGTCGTATTCGCATGAAGATAGAGGATGAACCGTCAAATCCGCAATATATTATTACAATCTGGGGATTCGGATACAAATGGAACGAAAAATGAGTCGGTTTACAACTCTTAGAAAACCTGTCAACCGTTCGGGGAGAAGGTTTTCAAAAGATTCTATCGTTTACAGATGGGTTTTCAACAACCTTGCAATCCTGATACTTATTCTTTTTGTTATTGCAAGTATTATGGTTTTTGCTATTCAGAATTATTATTATTTATCAACTGAGCAATACCTTACAGGTAAGCTGACAACTATCACAAGTGTGCTCAGCAAATATTCAACTGATACAACCAAGAACTTTTCTTCAGAAGTTCGAAATATGGTCGAAACTTTTGCAGATAAAGACAAAATTGAACTAATGGCTATCAATTCCAAAGGTAAAGTCGTAATTACATCATCAGGTTTTTCGCCTGATGATTCAGTTGTTATGAACGATTTTGATGAAGCCATGGAAACCAAGACTTTTGGTCGCTGGTGGGGAAAAACGGAGAACAACGAAAAAATAATGGCTGTCTCATACCCTATTTCATCAAAAAATTCAGATTATTCTGCTATGCGTGTGGTTGTTTCCATGTCAGATGTCGATGACATTATTTTCTCAATGTCCTTGATAGTAATTGCGTGCTGCATGTTTATTCTGCTGCCTCTGATTTTTTCCGGAATCTATTTTGTCGGATCAATTGTCAGACCGGTTCAGAAAGTCAACGGTGCAACCAAAAAATTTGCTATGGGGAACTTTACTGAACGTATCCCAATTGAAACAAATGATGAAATCGGTCAGCTCTGTGAGTCTATTAACCACATGGCCGATGAACTTTCTGCAGCTGAGGCAATGAAAAATGAATTCATTTCGTCAGTTTCGCATGAACTCAGAACTCCCCTTACGGCGATCAAAGGGTGGGCAGAAACAATAAGCAATGACAATGATGAAGAAACAACACGCAAAGGCATTAGAGTAATCGTAAGTGAAACCGAACGTCTTTCCCAGATGGTTGAGGAACTCCTTGATTTTTCAAGAATGCAGAATGGTAAATTTACACTTCAGATGAGCAAAATAGATATCCTTGCTGAACTTGAAGACGCAATACTAATCTATACAGAAAAAGCTAAACATGAAAACACTCAGATAAGCTACAATTCTCCAGAGATGCTTCCTTTTATTATAGGTGACAAGAATCGTCTTCGTCAGGTTTTTATCAACATAATCGACAATGCTATAAAATATTCAAGTTCTCCTGATCATGAAAGTCATATCAGCATTAATGCCTTTCAAAAAGACAGCAAAAGAATCTGCATTACAATCGAAGATAACGGCTGTGGAATATCAGCAGCCGATTTACCGAAAATCAAAACCAAATTTTTTAAAGCCAATCACACAAAGCGAGGTTCAGGAATCGGTTTGGCGGTTGCTGATGAAATTATCATGATGCATCATGGCAAACTTAAAATTGAAAGTCAGGAAGGAGTAGGAACAACTGTTTATATCACTCTCCCGACTGAATCTTCACACAAAACTATATAATAATACACCTGCGTCAAGTTGTTTGCAACCCTTAGTAAACCGCAGATTACTAGTTGTAAACCTATACAAATTCACATTTTACTGCGGAGAATAGAGGTTCACATGAGCAAAGAAGCCCACAAATCAAAAATAGGCGGTCAGGCTCTCATCGAAGGTATAATGATGAAGGGCGTTTTCAAATCCGCCATGGCATGTCGTTTGCCTGACGGAACAATTGACATTGAGACATGGGATGAAAACAATGGAAAAAATGCGCCCTGGTATAAAAAAGTTCCGTTTATAAGGGGTTCATTTAATTTTGTTTCTTCTCTTATTTCCGGATACAAATGTTTGATGAAATCTGCAGAAAAACAACTGACAGATGACGATGAAGAAGAGGAAATGAGCAAATTTGAACAATGGCTTACGGATAAACTAGGGGACAATATTATGGGGATTATATCTGCACTTGCTATGGTTATAGGCATAGTGCTCAGTTTATTTCTCTTTAAGTTTATTCCAGCGTTTCTCACCAAGCCAATTGAAAACCAGACAATTTTACGTACAGCGATTGAAGGGATTCTTAAAATTGCAATATTTGTAGTTTATCTGGCTCTGACCGGAAAATCAAAAGATGTAAAAAGAACATATGAATATCATGGTGCTGAACATAAAACAATTGCATGCTTTGAGGCTCATGAAGAACTTACAGTAGAAAATATAAAAAAGCATTCTCGTTTCCATCCAAGATGCGGGACAAGTTTTATTTTTATAACACTCTTTACAAGTATCTTTGTTTTTTGCTTTATTCCATCTTTTTCTTCATATGGAAAAACAACTCGCATTTTCATGCGTCTTGCAATTCAGCTTTTACTCCTCCCTTTCATAATTGGAATTGCTTATGAACTAATCCGTCTTGCCGGAAGGAAAAACAATCTTTTTACAAGAATTATTTCCGCACCTGGACTTAAGATTCAGCATCTGACTACACGTGAGCCGGATGACGCACAGATTGAAGTTGCAATAGCCGCAATTAAACCTTGTATACCTGAAAATCTGGAGGATGACAATTGGTAACCGTAAATCAACTCTCTACCAACCTAAAGGCAATGTTTAAAGAAAACAAAGTTGAAAACTATATCTTTGAGACACGATGCATCCTTGAGCATGCCCTTCAGTTAAACCACAGTAACCTTATTGCAAGCCTTGATATGCAACTTTCAGAAACACAGGTTGAAACTATTCGTAAAATGGCACACAAAAGACTTTCAGGCTATCCTCTGCAATATATTTTAGGTGAATGGGAATTCTTTGGATTGCCATTCTACGTTGGTGAAGGGGTACTGATTCCCAGACAAGATACTGAAACCCTGGTTGAATGTGTACTTGAAAAAACTAAACTTATGATAAAACCACATATCGCAGATTTGTGTAGTGGTAGTGGGTGTATAGCCATAGCCTTGGAACAAAATCTTCACAATGCCGATATATGCGCTGTTGAGTATTCCGATAAGGCTCTTTCTTATCTTGTTCGCAACATCGAATTAAATGCCTCTTCTGTAACAGCATACAAAGGAAATGTACTTAGCAGCGATTTCTCTGCTTGCTTCTCCGGTCTTGACATAATAACCGCCAATCCTCCGTATCTTACAGCAGAAGATATGACAAAACTTCAAAAAGAAGTCTCGTTTGAACCGGAAATGGCACTCATCGGCGGAGAGGACGGAATGCTTTTTTATCGTACAATAACATCATACTGGAAACACAGTCTTAAAATCAATGGAATGATTTTCTATGAGATTGGAATTCATCAGGAAAATGAAGTTTCTGATATTCTTATTTACAATGGATTTACTGATATACAGTTTTACAAAGATCTAAACGGTATAATCAGGGTTGTATCCGGAGTTTACAAACCATAAAACAAATCCCCGTTCAATGAACGGGGATTTGTTTTATGGATATTAAATTTCAGATTCATTTTCCTTTTTATGAAATAATCTTTTAAAGAAACCTTTCTTTTCATTAGATACAGT
>JAEDJV010000063.1 GCA_016296165.1 Oscillospiraceae bacterium
TTTTTCACCAGCTGCCATAAGAGTGCCATTTTTCTGATTCCCTCAGCAACGAGTGTAAACTCCTGACGGGTATTACCTTTTTTCAGATAAAATTCATCCCTGTTCGCATCATACTCAACTTTACCATTTATTATAGATTCTATTTTACTTAGTCTTTTCTTTCGTTCTGCAGAATCTCTTCCCTTTGATATATCAACCTTAGCCGAATTAATAACGTCTATATAAGTATCATCAAATCTTACATTATCTTTATCAACTGCAGCTACCAGATTATAACTGTTTGAAAGGATTTCTTTAGCAGGAATATAAATGCTGCTGATATCCTTAAAATCTTTTTCCCAGTTTTCTTCACCCTTCATAACGGCTTCAAATCTTTTGGTTTTATTACTGAATTCAATTGTCAGGATTCTGTTCATATCTGATTTGCCTGAATGGGCTGTAATACTAACTGAAGCTCCATGATTTCCATTCTTTTTTGTTACAAGTCTTGATAGCTTATAGTCATCAGGAAGCATTGTGTTTACTATTTTCTGCGGAAAAGTAATTTTCTGATTTGCAGACTGACAAGCAGAATATAAAAGCTTCATAATATGAGTCTTACCTGTTCCGTTTTCTCCGACAAGTATATTTATTCCCGGATTAAAGTCAAAAACTGTATCTTCGAATACAGTAAAATTATTAAGTTTAATTTTTTTGATTATCAATTATACTCCACCTTTCATAAACCGTATTAATCAGCATTATATATTATACCCCATTATATTCCAGATATTAAATTCCTGCTTTATCTTCTCAAGTACATTCCTGAAAATCCCGTACTCTGCTCCTCCCCATGTTTTTCAATGTTATAAGTATATCATTTCATAAGGGATTTAGCAATACTGTACAGTTCACTATCTACACTATATCTGTGATTTCAATCTCTCATAAACAACGCTGCCAAGGGAATCCATAACATACTTCATCATTTCCGGGTCGGAAAAAAGTTTTACAAAGAAATCTTCGTTCTGTTCATAACGTGCTGCTGCCATAGCAGGAAAATCTTTTTTAAACAGGAGCATAAATGTCTTGAAGTCATTGCTCTTTGCATAGCCTTTCCATTTATCCTGTGCAGCATAGTCGTTTTCAATCTGAAGAAGTACCTTATCCATCTCGGTAAATGTGGTTCCGTATTTTTCATTTATCTTACCGATAATTACTGTAAGCGGATTTTTCTTTTTTTCACGTCTTCCGGCTTCACCTGTAATTGGGGTAAAGCCTTCTTCAGTTGGTTCAAGTTTTATGCTGCCTTCAAAATCTTTTTCAAGTTTATAGTATTCAAGCAGCACCTTATCATCAATATAAACTTTCTCGGAACTGCCCTTTGGCAACATCATACTTAAAAATTTTGCATATATACTGAATCTGTGAAGATCCTTGTCAAACAAACGGCATACCTGAGTGATATAGGAATAGATACGGTTAAATCTTGCAAGTGTAGATTTTGAAAGATCCTGTTTTTCAACTTCGAGTGCATTGAATCTGTCAATGGCAGGCTGAATTGCTGCTTTAAGTTTACCCAGATCAGCATACTCCTGACTTTTGTTTGAATACCATAAATCAGCAAAATGATTTACTTCGCTCTGCTGATATACTCTGTAACTGTCAAGTGTATTTTTAAGATCATAAACAACATTCGGGTCTGTTTCCTTTTCCAGAACAGTTTCCTCAAAATAAGGCTCAAACGCTTTCTTTATATCATCTGCACTGTTTACAAAGTCAAGGACAAATGTGTCCTGCTTTCCTCTGCAGGTTCGGTTAAGCCGTGAAAGTGTCTGCACTGCCTTTACACCGGAAAGTTTCTTGTCAACAAACATTGTGTGTAAAAGAGGTTCATCAAAACCCGTCTGATACTTCTCAGCAACTATAAGCATTCCAAAGTCATCTTTATGAAATTCTTCAGGTAAAGCATTTTCCTTTATGGTTTCTCCGTTCTTTGTCCTGTTGATTTTCTCTTCCGTATATGTTTCTCCGCCGTCTTCAATATCACCTGAAAAAGCTACAAGAACATCGAGGTCGGTATATCCCTTTTCAGCAATCTGCTTTTTAAATTCCAGTACATAACGTACAGCATGGAGTCTTGACGGTGTTACAATCATAGCCTTTGCTTTTCCGCCAATCTTATGTCTTGTTATATTACGGAAATGCTCGAGCATTATTGTTGTTTTCTGAGAAATATTGTGCGGGTGCAGAGTTTCGTAATTTCGTATTGCCTTTACTCCGGCAGCTGTATCAAGTTCAGGATTATCAGGTATTGTTTTGATAATCTTGTAATACATTTTATAAGTCATATAGTTCTGCAGAACATTGAGGATAAAATGCTCATCAATAGCCTGACGCATTGAATAAATGTGGAAAGGGTGATATTTTCCGTTTTCATCACGTGTTCCGAACATCTGAAGGGTTTTGTCTTTTGGAGTTGCAGTAAATGCAAAGAATGACAGATTCTCATGATTTCCGTGTGCAGCAAGTTCATCAAGGAGCCTGTCCTCATTATCTTTTCTGCTGTTTTCGTCTTCGTATTCATACTCTGCGTACTCTTCCAGAGCTTTTTCAGTATCAGCCAAAGCACGTTTCAGCTTTTTTGCGGCATCACCTGTCTGGGAAGAATGTGCTTCATCAACAATAACTGCAAAACGTTTTTTTCCTGCATTTACTTCCTGATAAATAACAGGAAACTTCTGCAGTGTAGTAATAATGATTCCTGTTCCGGATTCAATAGCTTCCTTAAGCTGTTTTGCATTTTTATCTATCTTCTGCACAACGCCTTCAACATGGTCAAACTGATAAACCGTATTCTGCAGCTGACTGTCAAGGACACGTCTGTCTGTAACAATAATAACAGACTGAAAAATCTTTTCGTTCTTATTGTCGTGAAGTCCTGAAAGACGGTGTGCAAGCCATGCTATTGAATTTGATTTACCGGAACCGGCACTGTGCTGAATGAGGTAGTTTCTGCCCGAACCATTTTCCTTAACGTCGGCAAGAAGTTTTGTTACCACATCGAGCTGGTGATAACGAGGGAAAATCATTCTCTCGGATTTAACATTACCCTTGTCATCGTACTCAACCTGCAGGTGCAGATATTTATGCAGGATTTCAAGCAGGCGGTCTTTGCACAGTACCTGCTCCCACAGATATGCTGTATCATAGCCATCGGGATTAACAGGATTCCCCTTACCGCCTACATTTCCGGCACCGTTTGAACCCTGATTGAACGGCAGGAAGTATGTATCTGAACCCTCTAATTTTGTTGTCATGTACACATTTGAAAGGTCTACTGCGAAATGAACAAGCACTCTGTTTTTGAATTCAAACAGGGCATCTTTAGTGGCTCTGTCGAATTTATACTGATTGATTGCATTATCTGTATTCTGACCTGTAAACTGGCATTTCAGCTCCATTGAGACAACGGGGATACCATTGATGAACAGCACAATATCAATGCTGTTTTCATTGTAAAGGGAATAATGCAGCTGTCTTGTGCAGTAGAGAATATTTGCGTTGTACTGCGCCATAGTAGTGGGATTAATACTTGTTTCAGGTTTCCAGAACACCGCACGGAATTTAATGCCCCTGTCGGTGAACCCCTGTCTGAACACTTTCAGCAGCCCCATCATTTTCACTTCACGGCAGAAACGGTCAACGATTTGCTTTTCGCTGTCTGCACCGTAAATTTTCTCAAAACGCTCCCATGATTTCGGCTGGCTTGATTTGATGAATGAAACAAAGGTATTCACATCAAGGGCGAGTTTGCGGTCGAATTTTTTCGGATCACCTTTTATGTAGCCGCCTTTTGTTATCAGATATTCTTCTATATCTTCCTCAAAGCGTTTTTCTTTGTAGTCGAAGTCAGACATAATTACACCCCTCTTTTCCCCGTCACAACCTCATAAATGAGGGATTTTTTATATTCTTTCAGTTTTTCGATTATTGCCTGTTTCTGCTCGATTGATTTGTCTATTGCGGAGCATTTTTTATCGAGGTAGTTGGCGATTTGGTGTTGTTCGGATTTAGGCGGTATAAGAACAGGCATACTTTTTAGTAAATTCTGACCTAAACTTGCACGAGTAACTAAGTTCATTTCTTTTACAAGATAATATCTATGATGATTGCTCCTAAAATAATATTTAGCAAAAGAAGTCTGTAAATCATGAGTAAATGGGCGAACTCTGATAACAAAACCAGCAAAAGTAGCATTTTCAATTGTTTTTTCACATACACACGAAAAACCAACCTCTTCAATAGTTTCAGATGTACGAGTAAAGAAAATATCACCTGTTTTCACAGAATACTGTCTTCTTTCTTCTTCTGAAGTTTCGACAAGACCGTTTACCTTTTCAGGCAATGTGAAATTTCTATAAATATCACCATAAGATACAAATGGATATCCATGACCAAAGAAGTCTCCACCTTTACTTAATCCGTTTTGTGGAGTTCCAATATTTCTTAATCGACAAACTTTCCAATGTTCTGGTATCATACCAATAAATTCATGCCTACTATCTTTCATCTTAACATCAGGATTAAGTCCTTTTGTAACTGCCTCTGTAATAACTGACAACTTATATTCCTTCAGCTTTTCAATTACTTTTTTCTGCTTTTCAATTATGCTGTCGATTTTGGTGCATTTGGTGTCGAGGTAGGTGGAGATTTTTTGTTGTTCGGCAAGTGAGGGGATAGCAACTGCAATATTATTCATATTACTTTGTGTTAATTTGCACAGTATACTACCATTAATATAAGTTTTATAATCAACATTATTTAACCAATATACCAAAAAAGCACTATCAACGTTTTTACTATCAGGCTTTAACACATGTATATGGTTATTCACCCATACCTTTTCATTTACTAAAAAAGAAACTGGTCTTGTATAATCAAAGAAAGGTGCACCATCTTCTCCTAATAATATTACTTCTTCATCAAATAAATACTCATCAATATAATCAACAATACTTCCAGCTCCCCAATAAGGGTATATTCCTGATTTTCTTGATGAAGCATCTATTGGTTTTCTCTTTCCGTCAAGACACTTGGTAAAATATTTCACCTTTGATACCTTCCAATCAGCTGGTATCTCCCCAATCCACTCAATCCCACTATCCTTCATCTCACGCATTATCCATCCCCCCATTTTGACCAAGCATCTTCAAAACTTCCTTATCGAAATCAGATGTAATTTTCTGCGTTTTATTGAAAACATCATATTCCGCCTCAGCCTTTTCCTTTGCCTGTTTTGCGGAAATCCTGCCGTTATCCTTTAACACATCATAACGCCGAAAATTCAAAAACTCGTTGACACTTGTTTCAAATTCTTCCATTGTAAAAGTATTTTCACGCTCTATCAGATCTTCAATATAGTCGAAATACCCCGAAACAGCCCTTTCAAGCTGTCTTATCTGCTTTTCATCAAGATAGTTTTTAGCTATTGTTACATCTGATTTTAAAATTCGTCCGTCCGGAGAGTTTTTCCATGTGGTAAGTCCCATATGTTCTTTACGGCTGTCAGCAGAATTATATACAATCTCAGCAGCAGTGTGACCTGTTATTGCATAGTGAAATTTATTCTGAACTGTAGCATAAAACCGTTTTGTCACTTCTGAATTTCTGTCATAGTCAATACTGCATTCAGCAAAAATATCCGTAATCTGCTGCCATATTCTTCGTTCACTGGAACGAATAGAACGTACCCTTTCAAGCAATTCATGGAAATAATCCTTACCGAAAACAGCCTCACCCTGTTTCAGACGCTCGTCATCAAGTGCAAATCCTTTTATCATATATTCTTTCAGAACACCCGTTGCCCAGATGCGAAACTTTGTAGCCTGACGGGAATTAACGCGATAACCTACGGAAATGATGGCGTCGAGGTTGTAGAAATTTACTGCCTTTGTCTGCGTTTTTCCCTCCATAGCACCGTGTGGAGTGGTTATTTCCATTTTGGAAACAACCACTTCTTCATTAAGTTCGCCCTCCAAAAAAATATTTTTCAAATGCTTGCTGATTGCAGGAGTATTTACAGAGAACAAATCCGCCATAGCTTTCTGCGTAACCCATATACTGTCATTCTGTATCACTGCATTTACAGAAACATCTGATTCATCAGAATGGTACAGCACAAAATGCATTTGTTTATTCATATCATTCATGGTCAAACACCTCCGCCAGACTTCCGTTAAGCTCCTTTTCAAGTTCTAAAATCTCCGTCATTATCTCTGCCGACGGCTTTGGTGCTTCGTACTTGTAGAAATATCTTGTGAACGGTATCTCATATCCAACTACTGACTTCTTTTCATCTATCCACGCATCAGGTGCAAACGGTAACACTTCACGCCTGAAATACTCGTCTATATCTTCCTTCAACGGTACGCTTTCTGTATCACGCAAAGAGGAATCAGGCTGTTTTTTGCCTTTTTTAAGTACAGGTTCACCGTTTTCATCAAGTAACGGTCTTTCAACAGTAATCTTTGTATATCCAAAATCCTCATTGTCAAAAATCTTACTGATTTCCGTTTCTCTGAAATCACCGTAAAGACGTGTAATTTCTTCAATAGCACTTTCAGGAATATCATTTCGCTTGTTGCCGAGAGCCTTTCTGCGTTTCTCAAAAAGTCCGTTTGCATTAATAAGCTGAACCCTGCCCTCCCGCTTTGTGCCTGCCTTTTTATTCGACAGCACCCATATATATGTGGCAATACCTGTATTATAGAATATATCGTTAGGCAACGCAATAATGGCCTCAAGCAGGTCATTTTCAAGAATGTATTTTCGGATATTGCTCGGGCCACTGCCGGCGTCACCAGTGAAAAGCGGTGAGCCATTGTGTATAATCGCAATACGGCTGCCGCCCTGTGCAGGCTCTTTCATTTTTGAAACTGCAGTCATAAGGAACAGCATTTGTCCGTCACTTGCCGCAGGAAGTCCAGCTCCGAAACGTCCTGCAAAACCACGCTTTGCCTCTGCCTCAACCTTTGTTTTTTCGTTCTTCCACTCACGTCCGAAAGGCGGATTTGAGATGATGTAGTCAAAGGTGTTGCCCTCAAACTGGTCATCGGAAAGGGTGTTGCCGTCCTTGATATAATCGGCATTATTGCCCTTGATAAGCATATCAGCCTTACATATTGCGAATGTCTGGTCGTTGATTTCCTGTCCGAATGCAAGCAGTTCTGTGGATTTGTTCAGTTCGTGCAAATATTCTTCCGCAACGGAGAGCATACCGCCGGTACCGCAGGCAGGGTCATAGATAGTTTTAGCAACGTTATTTCCCGAAAGAATGTCACTGTCATCATTAAAAAGAATATTTACCATAAGGCGTATAACTTCGCGCGGTGTGTAATGCTGTCCTGCGTCTTCGTTATGAGCTTCTGAAAATCTGCGAATGATTTCTTCAAAGATATACCCCATTTCCAGATTGGAAATAACATCAGGGTGAAGATTCGCTTTAGGTGATGTGAATTCCTTTATAACTATGTAAAGAATACCCTTGTTCGCCATTGTAGTTATATGACCATCAAACTTGAATTTCTCAATAATATCCTGAACATTATCGGAAAAACCATTAAGATAATCACGGAAGTTTTCCTCTATATTATCAGGATCATCAAGCAGTCTTTCAAAGGTAAACTTACTTGTGTTGTAAAATGCAAGCCCACCTGCAGCATTTCTCAGCAAAACATCTCTCACAGGAAGTGATTTTACCGATTCATACTTTTCCAGTACAGCATCCTTTGTATCTGATAAAATACAGTCAAAACGTCGTATAACTGTCAGCGGAAGTATTACTTCACCATATTCATGCGGCTTATAAACACCGGTTAATTTATCTGCAATCGCCCATATCAGAGCAGCTTTTTCATTTACATTAGCACTCAGACTCATTTTATTTTTCCTCCGTATCGGGTGTGATACAATACTGTTTTCGAACAATATTCCCTTATTTATTTTTACTAACAATTAAGATAATTATAACATATTTACATCGTGATTTCCATATTTTTATTATATTTTATACAGTAGGGAAAAGATATATTTCCATGCTTTACGGTTGATTTTTTCAGGGATATGGCTTATAATAGGGATATAACAGCCAAACGGAGGTAAAAAAACATGGGACCATATTATTATGAAGTTATAAAAATAGACGGCGACTACGCAACGCTTAAAAGAACAGATATCAGTACAGATGATACTATTCTCATTGCCCTTGCTCTTCTGCCATTCGGTACTGACATAGGTACTAATCTCAAATGGGAAAATCTCGAATATGAGATTATATAGATAAGTTTCAAATAATCATACGGAGGATTGAAGTTTGAAAATATATACAATCATTGGTGGTGTAAACGGAGTAGGGAAAAGCAGCCTTACCGGTGTTTTAGCTGCTGAAAACAGAGACCTTGGTGTAATAATCGACACTGATAAAATTACAGCTTCATTCGGCGGTGATAAAATAAAGGGAGGAAAGGCTGCAATAGAAAAGATAAATGACTGTCTGAAACGAGGAATCAATTTCACACAGGAAACAACTCTTTCCGGTTACCGGACTCTGAAAACAATACAGAAAGCAAGAGAACTTGATTATTTTATCAGAATGTACTATGTTGGAGTTAATTCGGCCGATGAAAGTCTGAGAAGAATTAAGAATCGCGTTGAAAAAGGCGGTCACAATATACCCGAGCAGGATGTATTGAGGAGATATCATAAAAGGTTTGAAGATCTTGCTGCTATACTCCCTTACTGCAATAAAGTGAAATTATACGACAATGAAAACGGATTTGTAGAAAAAGCAGAATACAGAAACGGGCAGCTAATTGCCAGAAGCGACATTCTCCCGCAATGGATATCAGAACTGAAATGCTTCATAGAATCTGAATGTCCGTAAATTAAAAAAAGTTCAGCCGACCACAATGGTCAGGCTGAACTTTTTGTTTATTCAGATAATATATTTTATTTCAATTTTTTTGTAAAAAACCGGCTCTTTTCAGAACCGGCTTTTATATTAACTCAAACTTCGCAGTTGAAAATTGCGAAGTTTGAGTCTGATAATTAAAGAGAACACATGTGTAATCGAAATTGACATTTCAGGTAGAAAAATTCAAAACGCCGGTTCATATACGAACCGGCGCTTTAATCGTTACTGGTAAAAGGAGCAAACAACACATTATGAACAGAAAAGAACTTTTTAAACGTTATTTACTTTTTATTATAAGCCTGTTTTTCTCAGCACTTGGTGTTGCATTTACAAGGCACGGTGAACTTGGAGTTTCACCGATTTCATCTGTGGCAAATGTAATGAGTTACTACTGCAGTCTGTCACTTGGAACTCTTCTGATAATCTGGAACTGCATACTGATTGCCGGACAGATTGCTATACTGAGAAAGAAGTTTCAGCTCATTCAGCTTTTGCAGGTTCCTCTTTCATTTCTCTTTGGATGGTTTACCGATTTAGGACTGAAAATCGTCTCCGCCATACCGGCAGATAATTACCCGGTACGACTTGCAATGGTTTTCACCGGTATCATCATCCTTGGATTCGGAATCTCACTGGCAGTAATCGCTAATGTTATCATGAACTCCGGTGAGGCACTTGTAAAAGCGATATCTGATACTCTGAACAGGAACTTCGGAAACGTTAAAGTAATATTTGACATTTCTTGTGTAACTCTCTCGGTTATACTGTCACTTGTTTTATTCGATATGAAAATAATCGGAACACGCGAAGGAACTGTATTATCGGCATTTCTGACAGGTTTTGCAGTAAAATTTTTTATCAGGCTCCTTAAGAAACCGGTTGATAAAATACTGACAGAAAAAGTTTCCTGATAAATTTTTATGGCATAGTTACACTAAATGTGAAGGCCAGGTTCAGCTTATTCTGATTAATCTACTTCTCATTAAGGTTATAGACAGGGGATTCAAGTCTTTTTTCGAAATCATCATGGGAAAGCGGTTTGTCATAAAGATAGCCCTGAGCCATGTTGCAGTTGATACTTTTCAGGAATGAAGCCTGATTTCTGGTTTCAACACCTTCGCAGATAACATTTCTGTGAAGATCCTGAATCATATGAACAACATTTTCAACCATCTTTTCATGATCAGTATAGCCATTATCAATGTCATCAATAAATGACTTGTCAATTTTTATAACGTCAACGTTCAGGTCTTTCAGAAGTGAAAGCGATGAATAACCGGTACCAAAGTCATCCATTGAAGTGTAAATACCGTTGGATTTCATATCATTTACAAACTCTGTCAAAGCGTTAAAATCATCGTAAGCCGATGATTCTGTAAGCTCAACTTCAATATATTTCGGATCAATACTGAATTCATTGATTATCTGAAGGATTTTATCGGAAAAATCTTTGTCTTTAAGATGATTTTTTGAGAAATTAGAAGATACCCTTACAGGAGTAATTCCTTTTTTTACCCATTCACTGATATCGCTGCAGACTTTTCTGAAAACATAGAAATCAAGCTCATTAATTTTATCTTCGCTTTCAAGAACCGGAATAAATATTCCAGGCGAAATCAGTTTTCCGTCATGAAGCCATCTTACAAGTGCTTCACAGCCGCAGAGTGAAGAGGAATCAATATTAACCTTAGGCTGATAGTATACCAGAAATTCATTGTTTCTGAGGCCTTCCATGCACTGGTTAAGGATTTCTTTCTTTTTAGAGATATCACTCATCATTTCTTTCTTATACCATACGATATCAGGTGTCGAATTAAGTCTTGCTATTGTCAGGGCCATATTGCATGCGTTGAAAACATCGCTTGCTGTATCGTCCTTTTTTATCTTGCAGATTCCGCATCTGCTTTCAACAGAAAATGTTTTCTGACCACTGTCAGTTTTTACTGTGAGTTCTTTGCCTGAAAGATATGAGATGAAGTCATTTTCACGACCATTTTTTATAAGGACAATGAAGTTGTCTCCGCCGTTTCTTGCAAAACGTTCATCCTTAATGAGAAATTCAGCAATAAGTTTTGCATATTCAGCCAGTAATCTATCTCCGACTTTGGAACCGTAATTCTGATTATAATACTTAAAATCCTTGATGTTGCAGAAAAATCCGGTATAGTCTGACAAAACACCGCGTGATTCGAACTTCCTGCAGTCCTTCTTGATTTTATGATAATTATCTGCGTATGTAAGCGGATCCTTATTCATCATGTAGTCGGAAATTCTGAAACAGTAAAGAAGTGTAAATACTGAGAGAAGTATAATAATAAGAATTAAACCCAAAGCACTTGACTCAGCTATCTCTATCAGTAAATCCATTGAAGATTCTGAGGATTCAAGATCATCTGCGATTATTGTGTCGAGATTATTTATCTCTGAATTCAGTTTTTCAATATTATTTGAGATAGTTTTTTCCATGTAATAGTTTGCTGTCTGTATATCACCTGTCTCTGCAAAATAATATACATCATCAATACATGAAAAATATCCGTTTATTTCCTTGAATATTGAATGGTAGTGAGGTTCGTATTCAGTACCTGTTGTGTTTTTATGAAAATCATTAAGATAACCGTATACTGATTTGTGATACTGCTCTGCCATTTGCTTAAGATCAGCTTGTCTGACACTGTCACCAGCATTAACAATATACTGAAAAATAACAGCCTGATGCTGTGACATGTCCTGACTGATCTTGCTTATGTATTCTTTGTTGGCAGTTTCATAGTGTGTAATTTCTGTTGATTTTTCAGATACCATGGACTGGCTTATGCCAAGAAACAAAAGTCCGCCGATTGCAGCAAGCATGGTTGCAAAAGTCATAAGAATAATACGAAATGATGGATTTTTAATATTATTTATTCTGTATCTGTTATTTGTTTTCATAATCAGTTTCCCAAAAACACAATGAATATTATTCACCACTCTGAATTGCTGTTATGCCATTTACCATATTATCCAGAAGTTCCTGAATATTTTTACCGTCTTTGTTACCGCCTGATATTATTATTCCGAAACGGTTGGAAGCGTCCCAGAATGCTTCTGATACATTCTGTATTGTACTGAATTCAGACTGAGCTGAAATGGCATTAACAACAGGTGAATTTTTAACTTCTTCCGATGATGCTGCTTTTACACTGGCAGGACATTCTCCTGTAATTCTGTAAAGTTTAAGCTGATTTTCTTCATTTGTGATATATGATGCAAGCTTTCGGCACCAGTCAGGTTCCCTGGTATGTGCATTTATACCTAATAGTTTATAACCGCAGAAACTATACATCTGTTTCTGTTCATTTTTTATTGTGTATGAAGGCAGCATTGCAGCAGCAAAATCATCGCCCCAGGCTTTGCTTACAACATCTGAATTCCATGCGCCGTTTACACCTGCAATTACAGTCCCGTCCTGTACAGCTTTGACAAAACCTTCGTCATTAAGTGATACGAAGCCTTTACTATCAGAAATTTTCAGAAGGGATTCTGCAACATCAGCTCCGGTAAACAGTGTATCCTGTGCATTCCAGTTGCATATATTCGAAAGTCCGTCAGGAGTAGCCGAAAGTTCAAGTCCGGCTCCTCTGAAGAAAGAATAGAGATACCATCCGGCAGTGAAATCCATAGTAAACTTTTTTTCGTTTTCCTCAGAAATTCTGAGAATGCTGTCAAGTCTTTCTATATCTTTTTCGGAAAAATATTTTTTGTTATAATAAAGAAAATATCCGTTTCCTGCTGTCTGAGGATAAGCATAAACTTTACCGTTTCTTGTGATAAGACTGCCCGCTGCAGAGTCAGGACCTCCAACCTCAGCTATGATTCTGTCTGGGTCATATGTATTTTCCAGAAGTGCTCCGGCATCAGCGAGTTCACTCAGCTGATCGTCCGCAAATGCGAATATATCTGCGGCATTTTCAGGTGATGAGAGAACAATTGATCTGCATGAGCTTTCTGACTGTACACTTATAGTACAGTCAAGCTTTACTTCAGATGAATGTTCGGAGTTGAATTCATTTACTATTTCGGTTAAAAGTTCTGTATTGTACTCGTTACCCCATATAGAAAGCGGTATAACCGGTACCTCTTTTTCAGCTTCGCCGCATCCGTAAAACGGTGCAGCTGCAATTACTGTAAATAAAATCAGAATAGCTTTTTTAAATCCCATAATCATACTCCCTTTTGGCTATTATATATACTTTATTATATCAGTTTCGATCATAAATGTCAATAATATTAGCTTCGGTTAATATGATCCGGTGAATTTGTTACAGCAGAAACATGCAGGCTGTTATTTCTGATTCGGATACTGCGGAAGGAAAAAGATTTACTATTGTTACCTGGTAAATATAATGTTATAATACTCAAACTTCGCAGTTGAAAGCTGCATGTGCATCTTGAAAATTCAATAGATAGAGACAAAAAAATATAGTATGTAGTCTCCAAAAATGTTATAATGAAAGAATAACATTGTTCCTGCTAAAATTGTCTTTGTACGTAACCACAATAAAAGAAGTG
>JAEDJV010000064.1 GCA_016296165.1 Oscillospiraceae bacterium
GTAAAAAGAAACTTTCCTCACTTGATATAACAGTACTTAATATATTAAGAACAGGAATATATCAGATAAAATATATGGATAGTGTTCCGGATAACGCCGCTGTAAATGAGTGCGTAAAGCTTGTACGCGGATTCAGACTTGCAAGTGCTTCAGGATTTGTAAATGCAGTACTGAGAAACTTTATTAGAGACGGGGCTGATTACAGGGAACCTTCAGGAGCTTCTGACAGAATCTCAGTCAGGTACTCTGTAAATTCTGATATAGTAAATATTATTTCAGAAAGCTATGGAAGTGATTTTGCTGAGGCTTTCCTCGAAAGATGTTCGGACAAAGCTCCGGTTTATGTGCGAATGAACAATATACTTACGGATGAAAAAACATTTCTTAAGGCTCTTGGAAAGATAAAAGCGGAAAAGATTGACTTTGTTCCGTTTTGCTATAAACTTTCCTCAGGAAATCCAAAGGAGACAGAAGCATTTAAAAAAGGTTATTTTCATGTACAGGATATCTCTTCTCAGATTGCCTGTGCGGTTCTTGAGCCAGAGGAAAATGAAACAGTACTTGATCTGTGTTCAGCTCCGGGAGGAAAGACATTTACTATAGCTCAGATAATGAACGGAAAGGGTAATATAAAGGCTTTTGATCTTTATGAACACCGTGCTGCACTTATAACTGAAGGCGCAAAGAGACTGTCACTTAATAATGTTACAGCTTTAACAGGAAATGCACTTGAACATAATCCTGATCTGGAAGGTGCAGACCGTATATTATGTGATGTTCCATGCTCAGGACTGGGCGTTATCAGAAAAAAACCTGAGATAAGATACAAGAATACAGAAGAATTCAGAGAACTCTGTGATATACAGTACAAAATTCTTGAAAATGCTTCTTCATATCTGAAATCCGGCGGAGTTCTTGTGTATTCCACATGTACATTAAACAGAAGTGAAAATGAAGATATCATTGAAAAGTTTCTGAGAGAACACATTGATTTTGAAGGTGTTCCGTTCTTTGAAGAGGCAGGGAAGCCTTTTGGTGACTATAAAGCAGTGCTTGGTGCAGAAGGGCCGGACAGTGACGGATTTTTCATTTCAAAAATAAGAAGGAAATAGCAAGATGACTGATATACTTTCTTTATCATACAGTGAACTTGAAAATCAGATAGTGTCAGAACTGTCTGAGAAAAAATTCAGAGCAAAACAGATTTATGACTGGCTTCATATAAAAAAAGTGACCAGTTTTGAAGAAATGACTAATCTATCAGCCAGTTTGAGACTGAAATTAAGTGGTGTATTTTATATAAAACGCCTAAATATCGTCCGAAAGCTTGAATCTGGTATAGATAATACTGTAAAATATCTTTATAGACTTGATGATGGAAATATAGTTGAGTCGGTAGTTATGGAGTATAGCTTCGGTCTTTCGATATGTGTTTCCACTCAGATAGGATGCAGGATGGGGTGTGATTTTTGTGCTTCCACTATTGCAGGATTTGTAAGAAATCTTACTCCTTCCGAAATACTTCAGCAGAAGTATGAAGCAGAGAGAGAACTTGGAAAGAAAATATCCAGAGTGGTTCTCATGGGTATAGGAGAACCTCTTGACAATTATGAAAATATTCTTAAGTTCATAAGGATAGTATCTGCTTCAGAATCTGACGGTATAAGCCAGAGACATATAACGCTTTCTACATGCGGCATTGTTCCGCGTATATACGAGCTTGCTGACGAGGAACTGTCTATAAATCTTGCTGTTTCACTTCACAGTTCATCAGATGAAGCAAGAAACAGGATAATGCCGGTAAACAGGACGTATAATCTTGAAAAACTTATGGATGCCTGCAGGTACTATACAAAGAAAACCGGACGCAGAATCACTTTTGAATATGCTGTTATTGAAAATGTAAATTCATCAGTTGATGATGCGTTAAGACTTTCAAAGCTTATAAAGGGCATGATAAGTCATATAAATCTTATAGGTGTAAACACAGTAAAAGAAAGAAGTTATTCTTCTTCTCAGGCTCATGTTGAACAGTTTAAAAATTCACTTGTTAAACTGGGCGTTAATGCAACTGTAAGAAGAAAGCTGGGAGCTGATATAGATGCGGCGTGCGGTCAGCTCAGAAGAGAATTCGAAAAATCAAGAGGTGATACTAGTGAAGATAGCCAGTAAATCGGATATTGGCTTACTCAGAAGTGAGAATCAGGATATGGTTATCAGTGAGATGATCAATGACTCTGCATTTGTAGTCGTTTGTGACGGTATGGGCGGCGAGAGTTCCGGCAGTGATGCAAGTTCGATAGCGTCAGAGGTTGTGAAAAGCAAATTTTTAGCCGGATATGACAGTTCGTTTTCTGCAAACAGTCTTAGAAATCTGCTGGCCTCTACTGTTACAACCGCTAATTCAATAATATTCAATACTGCACATGCAGAGCCTGAAAAATCAGGGATGGGATCAACTTGTGTTGCAGCTTTTGTAGATGCAGCAACTGATACGGCACATATTGTAAATGTTGGAGACAGCAGGGCATATCTGTGCAAACCGGATTCAATCATGCAGATAACAGTTGATCATTCATTCGTTCAGATGCTTATAGAACAGGGCAAGATTACTGAAGAAGAAAAAACTGATCATCCTAGAAAAAATATGCTTATAAGAGCAGTTGGGGTTGAAAAGGATCTCGATGTGGATTATTTTGAAACACCACTTGAGGGAGGAAAGCTTCTGCTTTGTACAGACGGACTTCATGGTTGTTGTACTGATCAGGAAATACTCGAAGTTGTAAATAATTATGAACCTGAAGAAGCTGTAGAAAAACTTGTTGAAGCCGCCCTTGAAAAAGGCGGTCCCGATAATATAACTCTTGCAGTTATAGCTAACTGCTGAAAAGCATAATATTAACCTGATGGTTAAAACATATTTCAGGAGTGTTTGATTAATGGATAAAAACATTGGTAAAAAGCTTGATGGAAGATTTGAAATTCTTCGGCTGATTGGCACCGGCGGAATGGCTGACGTCTATAAAGCACATGATATACTGGAAGACAAGATAGTAGCAGTAAAAATTCTGAAAAAAGAATTTGCGGAAAATGAAGAGTTTTTAAGAAGATTCCGTAATGAATCCAGGGCAATAGCAGTTCTTTCACATCCTAACATTGTTAAAGTTATAGATGTGAGTTTTTCTAATAAGATGCAGTATATTGTTATGGAATACATAGACGGTATTACGCTTAAGGATTATCTGGAAACTGAAAAGGTTCTTGACTGGAATACTGCTTCTTATTTTATGCTGCAGATACTTCGTGCTCTCGGGCATGCTCATGATATGGGAATTGTTCACAGGGACGTTAAGCCTCAGAATATTATGATTCTTTCTGATGGCACAATAAAGGTCATGGATTTTGGTATCGCAAAATTCGCAAGGGAAGAAGGTCTTACCACCACAGCCCAGGCGATAGGCTCAGTACATTACATAAGTCCTGAACAGGCCAGAAGTGATGCTACTGATGAAAAGAGTGATATCTATTCTGCCGGTATCGTTTTTTATGAAATGCTTACAGGTCAAAAACCTTTTGACAATGAAAATCCGATATCAGTAGCACTCATGCATATGCAGGCCAGAGCAAAAAAACCAAGCGATGTTAATCCTGATGTTCCTAAGGGACTTGAAGAGATAATTCTCAAGGCTATAGAGAAGGAACCGTCAGACAGATATCTGAGCGCATCGGTCATGATAAATGACATAGAAAAATTCAAATCCAGTCCGGAAGAAACCTTTGGATATTATGAGGAGGAAGAAAGATACAATATGGAAAGAGATAATCAGAACAAAGAAATGCATACAAAATCATTCAAGTCACTTGATGAACGATTTTCAATGAGCAGAAAAGCTGTTTCAGAGGAAAAGCCAGAGCCGGAATATGATGAATATGATGAAGACTATCCTGAAGAAGAATACATTGAAAAGAGATCAATGTTTATTCCGATGCTGTCAGGTGTTGTAATAGTAACGATTATAATTGCAGTTGTATTCCTTGCAGCTCTGCTTTCGGCATACTTTAATAGTGACGGCTCAGATTATAAAGAGTTCCATGTTGATGATTTTACCGGATACGATTACGAATATGTTAAGAGAGAGTACAGTCAGCTTCTTAACTTTGCTATACTGGAAAGTAAATATTCTGACCAGGATGAAAACACCATCCTTTCACAGGATATCGAACCGGGAACAGTAGTAAAACCTGGACATGAAATCAAAGTAACAATCAGCAAAGGACCTCAGATGATAAATATTCCATCTGTAGATACAGGCTTTACAATGGAACAGGCTGAGCAGATGCTCAAGGAAAAGTTTACTACTTCAGTAAGAAGAGTTTATAGTGATACAGTTCCTGAAGGTTATGTAATTAAAACAGAGCCAAAGGCTGATACTCCTTATAAGGAAGGTGCAACGGTTATTATTTACGTAAGCCGCGGTAAAGTAACCACTAATGTTACTATTCCTGATGTTCATGGTAAAAAGGAAGCTGAAGCAAGACAGATTCTTGAAGATCAGGATCTTGTTGTAAAGATTATTACAAGAAATTCCGACAAGCCGGAAGGTACTGTTGTAAGTATGGATCGTTCACCAAACACAAAGGTTGAGACGGGTACAGAAATTGTACTTTACATAAGTACAGGTCAGCTTCCTACAGTAACACAGGAAATAGAAATACCATTCCCTGCAGATGTAAACGGCGTATTCTCATTTAAGGTTTATCTTGATGGTACTATGTATGAAGAAACAAAGGAAGTAGATTCAAAGTTTACAACAAGAAAAAGTATATCAATCAGTTCAACCGGCGGTAAAAAGGAAATCAGTATTATTCTTGTAAATAAGGCCAACGGTAAGGAAGCTGAACTTGGAAGATATCAGTTTTCGTTTGATGAAGCAAAGTCAAGATCAACTGTATCTGAAGATATAACAGGAGCATTTGCAAAGGTTGACGGTATAAAAAAGGCACCTGTTGTGACACAGGCAACAGTAACTACACCACCACCGGTACAGGAAACACCGGCACCGGCTGAAACACCAGCGCCAGCTGAAACACCAGCGCCAGCTGAAACACCGGCATCGTCTGACCAGCCTGAACCTGAACAGCCTTCTGACAGTGATAATAACGAAGTCGTGGAAGGATAATACGTCTATGGCAGCAATTAAGTCAGGACTTATAATAAAGTCCATCGGGGGATTCTATACAGTAGAGTCTCCTGATGGTGCATATGAATGTGTTCCACGCGGGATATTCCGAAAAGAAGGAAAATCACCATGTGTAGGAGACAGAGTAGAATTTTCCGACGAAAATGTAATTACGAAAATTCTTCCAAGAAAGAACCATCTTATCAGACCGCCGCTTGCGAATATGGATCAGCTCATATTTGTTGTTTCAGTTTGTGAGCCATCGCCTAATCTCACTCTTTTGGATAAATTTATTGCAATAGCAGAGTACAAACAAATAAAACCGGTTATTGTACTTACTAAAGTAGATCTTGATAAATATGACAATATTTTCAGTATTTACAGCAAGGCAGGTATAGATATAACGGTAGTGGATTACAGTGATGCTCATGGAATAGAACAGGTTAAGGAAATACTTGGCGGAAAGATCAGCGCATTTACCGGAAACAGCGGAGTTGGAAAATCGACCCTTCTTAATGCTATTGACAGTTCTCTTGGACTTAAAACAGGGGAAATAAGCAAAAAACTTGGAAGAGGAAGACATACAACACGTCATGCAGAACTTTTTAAGCTTGATAATGGTGGATATATAGCTGATACACCGGGATTTTCTACTTTTGAGACTAATAAGTATGACATAATAAGAAAAGAAGAATTGAGTGCCTGTTTTGTTGAATTTTCAGAATTTTCAGATTGTTGCCGATTCAATGACTGTTCCCATACAAAGGAAAGAGACTGTGCAGTTATAAGGGCTGTTATGGAAGGCAAAATAGCTCCCAGCAGACATGAAAGCTACTGCCAGATGTATGAGGAAGCCAAAAACATAAAGGAATGGGAAATTCAGCAGCCATAAAAGAAGGAGAATAATAGCTTTATGGATAAAAATATAGGGGCTATGCTTGACGGCAGATACGAGATACAGAAACGTATCGGTGTCGGCGGAATGGCAGACGTTTACAAGGCTATCGATGTTATTGAGAGCAGAGAAGTCGCTGTAAAGATCCTTAAAAATGAATTTATAAATAACGATGAATTCCTGCAGCGTTTTAAAAATGAATCAAAAGCAGTCTCCATGCTTTCACATCCTAATATCGTAAAGGTGCTTGATGTTGGATTTAATGAAGATGTCAGGTTTATCGTTATGGAGTACATTGATGGCATAACTCTCAAGGATTATATTGAAAGAGAAAAGAAACTTACCTGGAAGGAAGCTTCACATCTTATTGTTCAGATACTTCGTGCACTTCAGCACGCACATGACCGTGGTATTATTCACAGGGATATAAAGCCGCAGAATATAATGATGTTTGAAGACGGCACGATCAAAGTCATGGACTTTGGTATTGCCAAGTTCACATACGAAATGGGCATAACTGCTACAGCTCAGACAATAGGTTCTGTACACTATATCAGTCCTGAGCAGGCCTGTGGAAAAACAACGGACGGAAAAAGCGATATCTATTCTGTTGGTATCATTCTTTATGAAATGCTGACCGGACAAAAACCTTTTGATACAGATAATCCTCTTACGGTTGCACTTATGCAGATGAATGATACACCGCGTATGCCTCGTGAAATCAACCCTGATATTCCTGAAGGAATGGAGGAAATTATTCTTAAGGCGATGGAAAAGGAAGGTTCGGATCGTTATCATTCAGCTAATGAAATGATAAAGGATATTGAACTTTTTAAAACACATCCGGAGATGACTTTTGGTTACACGTTTAAATCAGTTAATAATAATTCTTCTGCTGAACAGGAACCGGATAACGGGAAACAACAGGAAGAACATGAAGAGGATAAGGATTATCTTGACTATGATCCTGACGAAGTATCATATTATATCGGTAATAAAAAGAAAAATGAACCGGAACGCCCCGTTATGGATATGAACTTTGAATATGAAACACCGGGAAGTTCAGTACTGACAAAGGTAGCTACTGTGGCGACGGTAGTTGTAATGGTAGGCATCGTTGCTTTGATAGCCGGTTTCATTTCAAAGGCTGTGAAAGGCGAAAAAGACACAACGTTTCCTATGCCTAATCTTATACGGTATAACTATGATGACATGGTTAAGAAATATAACGGAAAACTCATATTAAAAATTGATGGTGAGCCGGTATATTCTGAATATGTTGAAAATACTATTGTTTCCCAGAGCATAGACAAGGGAACAGTAGTAGATGAAGGGACTGAGGTACTGGTACAGGTAAGCAATGGCAAAAACATTCAGGTAGTCCCTGAGGTTGATGGTCTTACTTCAACAGAAGCTGTTGATCTTATCACCAAATACTTCAAGGTTGTTCAGACGCACCTCTTCAATGAGACTGTTCCATATGACCATGTAATAAGAGTATCTCCGGCGGCAGGGACAGAACTTGAAATAAACAGCGAGGTTACAATATATATTAGTAAGGGCGCACAGAATGATCAGAAAATTCTTCCTAATGTAGTCGGAAAGCAGAAGGATGAAGCTGTAAAGATGATTGAATCCGCAGGATTTACTGTTGACGTGGAAGAAAAAGATGATAAGGCGCCTGCAGGAGAAGTAATATCACAGAACTTCCCTGGTGACACGCTTGTAAACCCTACAGAAAAGATTATTCTTGTTGTAAGTACCGGAAAAGTCCCTGAGGAAGAAATCTCGATGACAGTAGACTTCCCTGACAGATCAACAGGTGTCGTTACCTTTAAAATCTATATTGAAGACAAACTGGTTAAGACAATTGAAGATATCAATATCGAAGGATTTACCTATTATATTTTTGAAGTCAGCGGTTCAGATAAACATACAGTAAAGATTGAAGTAACGAATATTGTCGACAACTCAACAGCTTTAATGGGTACTTACACATTTGACTTTAATGAGAAAAAATATGAAATAGTTAAGGAAGATGTGGCAGCTGCCCTGCAGGCAATCGGTGCACTTAAACCAATTGAAACTACAGTTGTTACAACTGTACCGTCTACACCGCCACCGACCCAGCCTGCAACTAGTCCGGTGACAACAGTTGCTCCTCCGACACAGACAACCGTTCCAACAGAACCATCTGAACCAGAAACTCAGGAATCTTCTTCATCAGAACCGGAAGTATCAGAATCCATATCACATGAAGATTCTTCGGGGGATTCTTCTGAATCTGCCACATGATTTTATTAACCTTTTTCTTCGTTATGAATATAATATAATAAAACATACATAATGGAGGGAAATGCAATGAAAGTTGTGGTTATAAAAAGTCCTGCAGTTCTTTCAGGATTTTTCAGAGTACTCTTTGGAATAAAAAGAGAAGAAAACGAATAGCATAAATACCGTATGCAGACAATGATCTGTATACGGTATTTTTTATAAAATAATGAATATATATTATGATACGGGAGGGATGATCATTGGAAGATAACGCCATGTGTATGTACACAGATACAGATGAAACAGAAAATTTAAAAATTTCGGAAAAGCATGATGGGGAAACAGGAGTTTCGTATATTATAAGCTTAATTTTTTTGTTCATATGCCTTATACTTGCATCGGCTTTAATAATTAAGCCTGAGATTTCAGATATGACAGTTGAATTATTAAAGAAATTTCAGAATATCAATATTTCCGGACTGTTAAAGGAATATGCTTATGGAGTGAAAAATGTTTTCTGTTAAAATAAGAGGAGTAAGAGTGTGTGCGGATATAGGGTTTCTCGCAGTTATTTCGCTGATTTCACTTAGTGGAAAGAGTATATGCGGATTTTCTTTTCTTGCATGTATTTTACATGAGCTGGGACACCTCGCAGCAATCTATGCCTATGGTAATGGCATACGGAAAATTTCTTTTAATGCATTTGGAATAAGAATAATTCCCATAGAGAAAAATATTAATTCAGTTAGAGCCGATATAATGATACTTCTGTCTGGCCCGATGATGAATTTTATTTCGGCTTTTATAGTATATATAATAAATAAAGGAATTTGCGGTTCATTTGTAATAATAAGCCTGATAACAGGAACCTTTAATCTGTTTCCGTTCCCTGTACTTGACGGCGGAAGTATAATGACAAATTTATCAGAGTATTTTCTTTCAGAAGAAAATTTTAATATTTTTAAAAAAATAAGAAGTGTAATAAATATACTGATTATTATATTAATGCTGTACATATGTACTTCCTGTAAATATAAAAATATATCCTTTATTCTCATGTCAGTATGGCTGCTTGTTTCTGAAGTTTGTTCTGATTATAAAAAAAACAATGAAAAAAAATCATATCAAAACATTGATTAATTCTCCGTTTTGTAGTACAATTAATACATTAATGAAAAAATCGGAGGAATCAGTCTTGCTGAAAGATAAAATAGAACCATTGCTTTTAAAAGTACAGAAACCTTCCAGATACATTGGCGGAGAACATGGCAGCATCACCAAGGATAAGGAAAAGACAGATGTCAGGTTTGCATTCTGTTTTCCGGATACCTATGATATCGGAATGTCACATCTGGGTATGAAGATACTTTATTCACTTATTAACTCAAGGGAAAATTACTGGTGTGAACGTGTTTTTGCTCCATGGATTGATTTTGAGGAGCTTATGAGGAAAAATGATATTCCACTATATGCTCTTGAAAGCCTTGATCCGATAAAGGAATTTGATTTTATCGGATTTACCATGCAGTATGAACTTTCATACACCAATATGCTTAATATGCTCGATCTTGCAGGTGTTCCTTTATGGGCTAAAGACAGGGGAGATAAAATTTCACCTATAGTTATAGCAGGCGGACCTTGTGTGTGTAACCCTGAGCCGCTTGCTGAGTTCTGTGATATTATTTCTCTTGGAGAAGGTGAAGAAGTTACACTTGAGATGCTGGATCTCTATGACAGTATGAAAAAGGCCGGTGCAACCAGACAGGAATTTTTAAGAGAAGCAGCAAAGATTGAAGGTCTGTATGTTCCTTCACTTTATGAACCGCAGTACAATGAAGACGGAACGATAAAGTGCTATAACAACATGGAGACAGCTCCGGCTGTTATAAAAAAGAGGATAATAAAAGATTTTGATAGTGTGTTTTATCCCGATGATTTTGTTGTTCCTTTTTCCGATATAGTTCATAACAGGGCTTCAGTAGAAGTGCTGCGCGGATGTATGAGGGGATGTCGTTTCTGTCAGGCAGGATTTATATACAGACCATTTCGTGAGAAGTCACCATCTACTGTATCATGTCAGGCTAAGACCCTTTGTGAAAATACCGGATATGAAGAACTGTCACTTTCATCACTAAGTACAAGCGACCATTCAGGTATCGGAGATATTCTTGACGAAATGCTGGAATATACAGAAGATGAACACATCAATATGACTCTTCCTTCTTTACGTGTAGATAATTTTTCAGAGGAACTTCTTGAAAAAATAAAAAAAGTCAGAAAAAGCGGGCTGACTTTTGCACCTGAAGCGGGTACGCAGAGACTTCGGGATGTAATAAACAAAAATGTTTCCGAAGAAGAAATCATGGAAACCTGTCGTATAGCTTTTGAGGGTGGATACACAAAGGTTAAGCTCTATTTCATGATGGGACTTCCTACTGAAACGGATGAGGATATAATCGGAATAGCGCAGACGGCACAGAGTATAATAGACCTGTTTTATTCCATTCCGGACAGACCGAAGGGATCACCATCCATTTCAATCAGTGTTGCAACTTTTGTGCCAAAGCCGTTTACTCCGTTTGAGTTTGAGCCACAGATAACACGTGAGGAAATAGAGAGACGTCAGCAGCTTCTTGTAGACAGTATTACTTCTAAAAAAATCAAAGTCAGCTGGCATGATCCAGACATCAGCATTCTCGAAGAAGTACTTGCCAAGGGTGACAGACGTGTTGCAAAGGCAATGTACGAAGCCTGGAAAAATGGCTGCAAGTTTGACAGCTGGGGTGAAACATACGATTTCAGTAAGTGGCAGGCAGCCTTTGATAAATGCGGCATAGATATCGGATTCTATGCAAACAGGGAAAGATCTTTTGATGAGGTGTTTCCATGGGATCATCTTGATTACTACGTATCAAAGGATTTTCTCATTCGTGAAAATAAAAAAGCAAAAGAAAATCTTACAACCCCTCACTGTCGTCTTAAGTGTTCAGGCTGCGGTGTAAATGTTAAGGCCGGAGGTGAATGTTTTGAAAAAGCTTAGGGCAAGGTTTCAGAAACTTGACAGGGCAAAGTATATTTCACACCTTGATCTGTACAGATTTATGCAGCGTACGTTTAAACGTGCGCGTATTTCAGTATGGTACACACAAGGGTTTAATCCGCATCTGTATATCATGTTTCCGCTTCCACTTTCACTCGGTTTTGAAGGCGAATGCGAGATAATGGATTTTAACATAAATGATGATAATCTGGAACCTGAAACAGTAATGGAAAAACTCAATTCAGTTCTCCCGGAAGGCATCAGAATAACTGAAATTTACCAGCCGGTTATGAAACATACTGAGATAGAATTTTCTCATTATGAGATTAATCTTATTTCCGGTAACAGTAATTTTTCAGAGGAAAACTTCAGAAGATTTATGGGTCAGGAGCAGATCATAATTCAGAAGAAAACCAAACAGAAGACAATGAAGGAAATTGACATAAAACCGTTTTCTGATGTGTCAGATGTTTATGATACAGATGAGGGCGTTCATATATCACTCAGAATGCCTTCAGGCAGCAATGCCAATTACAATCCGTCACTTCTGCTCTCGGCATTTTATCAGTTTATAGGTGATGAACCTGTTTTTGAAAAAATAAAAAGAGTCAGAATTACGACTGGACAGGGTGAAAATTTCAGATAGGCACTTTCGAAAGGAAAAAAGGTAGAAAAATGAAAAAGAATTATTTTATAAAAATTTTTGCAGCAGCGGCATCGATACTTATGGTTGCGTCTCTGGCTTCATGTGGCGAAAAAGCAGAGCCGATGGTATCAGATGAAAACAAAGCGGTTACTACAGCAGCAGTTGAAGAAACAGAGGCTCCTGTTATTCAGACAGAAGAAGTTCAGACAGAAGAAGAACAGATCGATCCGACTACGCTCGCACACAATCCGCTTACCGGTGAATACGGGTACAATGCTGATGCTCTTGGAAAAAGACCGGTAGCTGTAATGATAAACAATATTGATTTGTCACTCCCTCAGTACGGTATAGGTTCAGCTGATTATATTTATGAAGTTGTAGTTGAAGGCGGCATCACAAGACTTATGGCTGTTTTCGCGGATTACAGTAATGTTCCTACACTTTGCTCAATAAGAAGCTGCCGTTACTATTATCCTCTTATCGCCAATGGTCTTGATGCGATTTACTGTCACTGGGGAATGAATATGACTATAGCCAAGGAAACCCTTGAACGTCTTGACATAGACAGATTTGACGGTGATGATTCTGCTTATTATGACGGGCTATTTTATAATGACAGTGAACGACTTGAATATTATTCACGTGAACACACAGGATGCCTTGACGGAAGCAGACTTCCTGAATATATTGATAATTTCGGATTCCGTAAAGAATCGAAAAAGGGCAGCGAAGATATGATGAAATTTGCAGAGGGTGCGGAGATGATTGATATCTCAGATGTTTCATGCGGCAAGGTTGATGTAGAATTCTCTGAATCATATTTCAGTACATTTACATATGATGAGACAGATAAGAAGTACTACAAGTGTCATTCCGGCGATCCTCATATGGATGCAGCAACAGGTGAACAGCTTTCATTTACAAATGTATTTGCTCTGCAGACAGGCGTCCGTACAATGGAAGACGGATATCTCATGGAAGTTGACCTTACAGGAGGTACTGGTTACTATCTCTCTGGTGGAAAAATCCAGGAAATCAACTGGTCCAAGGCTTCCGATTATGATAATTTTGTATTTACTGACAAATCAGGAAATCCTCTTACAGTAAACAGAGGAAAATGCTATATTGGTATAACTGATTCTGTTACACCTTACTATGATTAATTAATAATTCTGAATAAAATAACCGTCCGGAATGTTTAAAATGTTCCTTTGCATAAGAAATCCTCAGTGCATTTAGTGTGCGCTGAGGATTTTTTTATCGGATGAATAATATTGTTCTGTCTGTCAATATTCACATCAGAGGTGATTAGCTGTGAAAAAGTTTGAAATAATTTTTGTTGTGATGCTTGTGCTGTATCTCAGTACTGCAGGGATAAGAGGATTCA
>JAEDJV010000224.1 GCA_016296165.1 Oscillospiraceae bacterium
TGTCTCTTCTTTTTTCTCTGTCAGAAAATCCATTCTTATTTCATGTGGATTCAGCGTTTTAATCTCCTCCTGCTGTGACAAAAGCACAAGAGGCTGACAATTGTAAATTACATTATAGCAGTAATTACAACAATTTTTAACAGCAAATTTCTTATGATATCTGTCTGTCAGATAAAGAAAACCTTCCTTATGTCTGCAACCTGCCGTATTTTTCTGTATACAGTTTGCTGTAATCATAACAGGCTGATATCCATAAACGATCAAAGTACCTTCATTAATACCCAATTCAAGAAGCTCTTTGTAATTCAACTCACATGGCGCACAAAATCTATTGATGCCACTTTTCTTTAATACATCTTTGCTTCTTTGATTGAACGCATATACATTATAGTCTGAACGGATTTCTCCTGTATATCCGTGTTTTTGAAGCCACACCAAGCTCTCATAATTTCGAATAAGAATTCCATCAAACATTTTTACTATCTTCTCATACAATACTTCATATGTCTGTATCGTATTTTCCCGGAAAATATATGGCATTGCAAGAAATATACTCTGATTTTCTCTTCCTTTTTCTACAATATATTTTTCAGTTGCCGCAGAAAACGCAAAGTCAGACTCAATATAGACTGTATCAATGCGCGGATCCCCAAGTACTTGTCCCAAATGTATTTCATCCGACACAAGAACTGAAAGCTCTTTTAAATTATCTGAGTCCTCAGGAAAAATATTCTTCTTTTCATCCACATAAACCGGTTTTCTCATCGCAGACGATTTTCTATAGGAAGAAATGATCTTTTCTTCCAATCTATAAATTGCCTCTCTTCGAAGTTCATTCAGCGCCTGCATAGGCAGGAAAATATCATGATCCATAATAATATCAAGTTTTTCAA
The DNA here is from genome assembly GCA_016296165.1 of Oscillospiraceae bacterium. Lineage (GTDB taxonomy): Bacteria > Bacillota > Clostridia > Oscillospirales > Ruminococcaceae > HUN007. The sequence goes on from JAEDJV010000224.1 coordinate 894, forward strand.
ACTCAAATTCGGTCATCCCGGTCTTTCTCATCTGTTTTTCAACGCGTGCATAATCAAGGGGCTGTTTCTTTGCCTCCTGAACTTCTGCGCCTTCACACATAACGGTGATTCCATTATAAAACAAGTATAGTTTAACATGCTCTCCTTTGGAAATTATTAACTTCCCATTAAATTTTTCTTTAATTTTCGTTTCATACGTTACATCTTTTTGGGTATCTGTCTCTTTCGGACGTTTCAAAGATAACATATCTTTTCCGTTATGCTGTTTATAATATCCCTTCGTATACCCACGCCTTCTGTATACGTTTTCCAGCTTTTTCCTATCATCTTCTGAAATATGAAAACCTTTTTTTCCATGTTTGTAGTATAAATCCACATATTTCCGATACATACTTACAACAGTATACACATAATCCGGCTGCTTCATACGTCCTTCAATCTTAAAAGAATCAATACCTGTTTCAATAAGTTCCGGAATCATATCAATGGTACACAAATCTTTAAGGCTTAAAATATCCAGTTTTTGACTTTCTTTTACAGAATATGGCAATCTGCACGGCTGAGCACATTGCCCGCGGTTACCGCTTCGACCGCCAATCATGCTGCTAAGGAGACATTGTCCTGAATAACAATAACAGAGTGCACCATGCACAAAACACTCAATCTCCAGTCCAGTTTTTTCCTTCATTTGTTTTACTTCTGTTATATTCAATTCTCTTGCAGGTACAATACGCTGTACACCCATCTTTTTAAAATATTCTGCACTCAATACATTTGTGACTGTTGCCTGTGTACTGACATGTATTGCAAGGTCCGAAAAGCAGGAATGAATATATTCCATTACACCTACATCCTGGACAATAACTGCATCCAGTCCCCGCTCATAATACGGAAGGAGATAATCATATAACTCTTCAAGCTCACAATCTTTTATTAGTGTATTTACTGTCAGAAAAATCTTTCTACCGTGAAAATGTATATAATCAATTGCATTTAAAAGCTCTTCCTCTGACAAATTGTCCGCATATGCTCTGGCTCCAAAACGACTGCCACCAATATAAACTGCATCTGCCCCTGCATTTACAGCAGCAACAAGACTTTCCCATGATCCCGCAGGCGCAAGAATCTCAACTAATTTACTCATATTTCAAAACTCCTTAATTATCAATTGTTCTGACAGAGTGAAAAAGGCTGTCAAATGACAGCCTTACTTACGCTTATTTTTCATCTCAGTTTCTAACTGAACAATTTTCATCTGAAGTTCCTTATTCTCTTCTTTCAGCTTGTCCATTGCTTTTTCTGCATTTTCAAGTTTAATCTGTACAGAAATCAGATCGTGCTTCAGATCATACATCTCTTTATCTTTTGCTTCGATATCATTCTCCAGTGAAATCCCCTGCTTTTTCGCTTTAAAATAATCATCCGCAATATTCAACGCAAGCAGAACACTTCTTGTATCTGAACTCTGTTTACGATAACTGTCATTGCTGCTACACTCTTCAATCTTGTGGTTCAGATAAGTGGATACCTTCTGTAAATAATCCTCACTTTCAAAACCACCCAGATTAAAAACTTTCCCACCTATTAATACTTCTGTAAAATTTTTTGATGATGCCATATAAGCCTCCCTCAAACTTAATGCTTTTCAAACTTTTAGTTTATTATAAACTAATCTTGTTCAAAAACCAACTATTTTTATTCATTTTCATATGAAATTCCTAAATGCGCATAAGCTTTGTCCGTAATTACTCTCCCTCGCGGAGTCCGCTGTATAAATCCATGTTTCAGAAGATAAGGTTCGTATACATCTTCAATAGTACCTGAATCTTCACCTATGGAAGCCGCCAAAGTATCAAGCCCTACAGGTCCCCCCTGAAACTTTTCTATAATAGTATTCAGAAGATCTCTGTCTGTCTGGTCCAGACCTTCTTTGTCTACATCAAGCAAATCTAACGCATAATTTGCCACTTCAGCAGTAATATATCCATC
>JAEDJV010000006.1 GCA_016296165.1 Oscillospiraceae bacterium
ACGTATTTTCTTTGCTTGATTTAAAAAGTTTTTTTCATGAAGTGGCAAACTCGGGGGGGTGTTTTTTTATTTTTCAAACTTGATTTTTGACAGAAAGTATGGTAAAATTAAATATGTATGATTTATTTACGCTAATATCGAGGTGATCATTTTTGAGAATAAAGACTATATATATAAAAAGCTTTGGCAAACTTAAAGATTTCAGACTCAGCCTGAAACCAGGATTGAACGTTATTTACGGAGTCAACGAATCCGGCAAAACAACTGTACTTAATTTCATAAAAATGATGTTCTACGGTAATGCAAGTAAATCTGCTGATATAAAGAAAAATCCCAGAAGGAAATACACTCCATGGGACGGAAGTCAGATGGCCGGATTTATCGAATTTGAACATTCAGGAACCAGTTACAGACTTGAACGCGAATTCGGAAGTTCGAACATCAGTGACAATATATCATTATGGAACCTGAACACAGGTCAGTGTGAACCACTCAGCTGCAAGTATGACGCAGGTGAACGATTCATGGGGGTCGGTGTATCTGCATTTGAAAAAAGTGTTTTTATCGGAGATGTTTCCAGCATAATTAACGGTTCTGATAAAGACGATGAAATCTCCAGAAAACTTATGAACTATTCTTCATCCGGTGATGAAACAGTTTCTTACGAATTAGTTCGGAAACGTCTTCAGAAAGCCCATGAAGAACTTCGCTCCAGAAACGGCAAAAACGGAGAAATCGACAAACTCCTTCAGATGCTTTCTGATAAAACCGAACTTCTTTCAAAAGCTGAGGAAGAGGAAAATCTAAAACATTCTGACGAAGAGCTTCATACGTCATTCTGTGATCATCTTCAGAAGAAAAAAGAGTATTATGACAGAATTTCTGATTCACTGAAGGAACAGCGCATTATCAGAGAACTGCATTCACTGGAAGTCCAGAACAGGAAAAACATAGTAAAAGATGAGTTAAAACAAAAACTGTCAAAACTGAATTCTGATATTTCCAACGGAAGTTTTACTGTAACAGATGCATTTCTGGATCAGTGTTCGGGGATGCTCTCCGAACTCAGTCATCTCAAAGAATCATATGCTGAAAAGAAAACTTCTTTTAACAGTCTTTCAAATGAAATTACTGACCTTCGCCTTTCCGAAATAATACAGGATAACTACGCTGATCTGGATAGTTTGTCTGACAAAATCTCTTCTCTGTGTTCTGATGTGTCAAAAAACGAAAACGAACTAAACAACATAATTGGTTTAATTGATGACTTAAATACCAGGCTTAAGGAAACGCAGCTTAAGGAAGAACTGTACAAAGAACATATTGCAGACATGGAATCGAACTATATTACACTTATTCCTGTAACCGCAATAATAATCGCAGCCATTGCCCTGCTTTTTAAAAATCCATGGATTCTGGTTTCAATTCTGCCTTCATGTGCTACACTATTTTTCATGGGCAAATTACTGGACAGGATATCCAAAAAAAGAAATCTTAAATCAGGACTTGCAAATAATGCGCCGGACTATGAAAAAGCATACAAAGAGTTTGAGGAATACAGAGAACAGTATGAAAATCAGAAAGCTGAACTTTATGATAATATCTCCGCATTAAAATCAGAAATCTCAGATACTGAAACAAAACGAAAAGAGCTTGAAACTGAAAACAACAAGCTAATCATACAAAACGAACAGAAAACCTCTGAACTAAACAGGATTAACGCTTCTCTCTCCCAGACAAGCAGCAGTATCACAAATCTTGAAAGTGATATACTGTTTACTTTCTCAAAATTCAGATCTGTTTCAAACATCATAGAAATAGAACATTACATTGAGGAAATACAGAATACGCTTTCAGAGATTGAAAAAACAAAAGCTGTCTTAGAATCAAAACTCGAAGAGGATATAATAACTGACAGTCCGGAAGAGATAAAAACAAAGATGGAAAATCTCAAAATCAAACTCTCTGCACTGACACAGGTTTCAGGACCAAAACTAATTTCTGACGAACAGGTTGAACAGCTTGAAAATGAACTTGAAGAAACAAAGCAGGAAATCTCGTCTCTTAAGGATGAAATTTCAAACATGCGTTCGAGAATTCTTTCAAGATATCATTCACAGGAAACCCCTTCAGTTCTCAGAAATGATATCGACAGGATTAAATCAGACATTGCAAAGATGGCTGTATATGACAAAAGTTTACTTATAGCAGCCGATGTCATTGAAGAGGCAGCCGGTGAGATACGACAAACATTTACACCTGAACTTAACAGTAAAACAGAACGTATTTTCTCTCACCTTACTGACGGAAAATACAACGAAACCATAGTTTCAAAAAATCTCGAAATAACATCAGCGGTTAATGAAAATGCCAGTCTGCGTGAATGGCAGTATCTCAGTACAGGTACTGCAGAACAGGCATATTTTGCACTCCGTCTTGCTCTTTCTGATATGCTGACCAAAAATCAGGTTCCGCTTTTCCTTGATGACGTATTCGCTCATTATGACGATGAACGCACCCGGAGAGGTTTCATGTTTCTGAACGAATACAGTCGTCTTAATCAGATACTTTTTTTTACATGCCACAAATACAAAGCAGTATCTGACAGATACATAATGTTTCCGGAAAAATAATTTACTAAGGAGAAAATCATGTTTAAAAAAATAACTTGTATAATCGCTTCACTTGTTTTTGCAGCTGTAAGTTTTACCGGTTGCAGCAGCACAGAAAAAAAGACAACAACAATTGTTGAAGAAAAATCAGAAACAAAAGAAGTAATTCATGGCAATGGTCACACAAGTGATACCATCAACCTCAAGCTTTGCGCTGATAATGTAACCAAAATGTTCAAAGACGGTGACTACGGATTAAATGACATTTCAATTGACATTCCAACAAAACAGGATGATTTCTTCAATATCATTATTATTACAGAAGAAAAACCGGCAGACAACTCTGTTTTCATAGATATGCTTGAAGAATGTCTTAAGGCACTCAATGACGAAGCAATAAAGCAGGATCCTGAATTCTCACCAACTAGTGACGGATATTACGGAGGTTTATTTGACCAGTACTCTGTACAACTTACTGCTATGTGTCTTGACGAAATCCTTAAAGTATGGCCTGTAAACCAGAAGATTCTGGCTGGAAAACACGATCCGATTGTAACTAATAACGATCCACTGGATATAAACGGAATTGAATAAAATGAGGTGAGAAATTGGCAGTTTATCTTATAGATTTTGAAAATGTCGGCTCTGACGGTCTCTGCGGAACAGAGAATCTAACCGAATCTGATGCTGTATATATTTTTTACAGTTCAAATTCAGGAAGAATTTCAATGCAGATGCATCAGTGCATCTGTAACAGTAAAGCAAATTTTACTTATTTTGAAATTACTACCGGAGGAAAAAATGCACTTGATTTTCAGCTTTCCTCATTTCTTGGATATCTCATATCCAAAAATCAGTCCGAAGACCTCTATATAATCAGCAAGGACAGAGGTTTCCAGCATGTAATTGGTTTCTGGAATGACAGAGCTGAAGAGCTTGGAGTAAAAGATCTTAAATTAATCCGCAAAGTTTCGATTAATGCCGAAGATTCTCCTGAAGAATCAACACCTTCAGACAATACCTCTGGTACTCCTGTAATTACAGAAGAAGCTGCAGATATTATCTTAGACGAAGAAAATGAAACAGTATCAAGTGATGTTGTAAGATCAGTAATTCAGAACATGGAGGAGGTTACCTCGCATACAGCCCTTCATAAACAGCTTGTTTTTATTCTGGGACATGAACAGGGTTCCGCCGTTTACCATGATATCGGGACAAAAACAGCGTTAAACCGTCAGGACTTTCACAAGAAACTTGTTGCAAAGTTTGGTCAGGCAAACGGAAGTTTTATTTATAACAAGCTGAAAAAACTGATAGCAAAGTAATCTCCGGAGGTTTATAAAATGAAATTAATGATTGCATCCGACATCCATGGTTCAGCATATTACTGCAGAAAGATGCTTGACGCATTTCAAACAGAAAAACCTGACAAATTATTGATCTTAGGTGATATTCTCTATCATGGTCCAAGAAATGATCTTCCGGAAGAATATGCCCCAAAGGAAGTTATATCCATGTTAAATCCTTTGAAAAATTTCCTTTTATGCGTACGCGGGAACTGTGATACTGAAGTGGATCAGATGGTACTGGACTTCCCTGTTCTTGCAGAGTACTGTATTTTATACGTTGACGGCAGAACAATTTTTGTTACTCACGGACACAAATTCAACGAACAAAACCAGCCACCGCTAAACAAGGGGGATATCCTTCTTAACGGACATACTCACATTCCGGCTTATCGGGAAACTGAAACAGGAGTAATATACATGAATCCCGGATCGGTTTCTATTCCAAAAGAAAATTCAGAACATCAGTACATGATTTATGATAACGGAAAATTTATCTGGAAGGAGTTGTCGGGAAGAGTACTCAGAGAAGCTGCTCTTTAAAAAATGACTGATAATTCATCAAAAATCCTTATGCATACCTGCTGTGCTCCCTGCTCAGTTTACTGCATAGATACTCTTCGTGCTCAGGGAACAGAACCAGTAAGTTTCTGGTATAACCCAAACATTCATCCTTTTACTGAATACAAGCTACGTAAGAAAACTCTGATTGATTATGCAGAATCAATTAAAATGAAACTAATAATTAAAAACGAATATGGTCTCCGGGACTTTATCAATGCCGTATATCCTGATTTTGACAACAGATGCTGGTACTGCTACGAGTCAAGACTTTTTGAAACTGCAAAGTATGCATCTGAAAATGGTTTTGAACGTTTTACAACAACACTTCTCGTAAGCCCGTATCAAAATCAGGAATTAATATGTTCGATTGCAGAAGAAGCTGCAAAAAAATATAGCGTAGCTTTCGAATACCACGACTTCCGGGTTGGATTCAGAGAAGGTCAGGAAAAAGCCAGAGAGCTTGGAATGTATATGCAAAAATACTGCGGATGCATATTTAGTGAAGAAGACAGATATAAGAAGAAGAAAAAAACACAAAAAAATTCAGAGTGATCTATCCTCACTCTGAATTTTTTGTGTGTCTATAATTTTTCAGATATTTGCAAGTTCTTTACAGTTATTAGTCACTGAATCATAAAGCTTAGTATATATCTGATAGAATTTTTCATACTCAGCTGATCTTTCTGAATCAGGAATCTGAGTTTTATCAGTTTTTATCATTACTTCACATGCTTCTTCAACGGTGTTATATACTCCGGTTCCGACAAAAGCAAGAATTGCAACACCAAGTGCCGGACCTTCCTTGCATGAAACAGTTTTTACCGGACAGCTATAAAGATCTGCAAGCATGCTTCTCCACAGAGGTGAAGTTCCTCCGCCGCCACACGCCATCATATCACTGATATCTGTTCCCATCTCGCTGATAATGTTTTTACAGTCACGAAGTGAGAACGCAACACCTTCCATAACAGCCCTTATAAAGTGTGATTTTGTGTGTATTGCAGACAATCCAAAAAACATACCGCGAATATCCGGATCAAGATGCGGAGTTCTTTCTCCCATGAGATAAGGAAGATATATAAGTTTATCAGAACCTATCGATATCTGTTCTGCTTCCTTATCCATAAGATAATATTCACTGATTCCCTGCTTTTCAGCTTCGAGCATTTCTTCCCTGCAGAAATTGTCACGAAGCCACTTAAGTGAGAGTCCTGCAGCCTGTGTAACACCCATAATGTGCCAGCAGCCCGGTACAGCGCAGCAAAATGTGTGAACTCTGCCTTTTGGATCTATCTGAACAGTTGATGTGTGTGCAAAAACCACACCGCTTGTACCAATAGTAGTAAACGCTTTACCGTCTGAAACTATCCCGGTACCTACAGCTGCTGCTGCATTGTCACCTGCTCCGCCAACAACCGGTGTACCCGCTTTGAGTCCTGTAAGTTTTGCCGCTTCTTCAGTAATATAACCTGTGATCTCCACAGATTCATAAACTTTTGCAAGAAGAGCCTTATCTATATCAAGTTTCTCAAGCACTTCATCTGACCAGCATCGATTTGGTACATCCAGAAGCTGCATTCCTGAGGCATCTGAAACTTCAGTAGCATACTCTCCAGTAAGCATAAATCTTACATAATCCTTCGGGAGAAGAATATGGCGACACTTACTGTAGTTTTCAGGCTCATTGTTTCTGACCCAAAGTATTTTTGAAGCTGTAAATCCTGTAAGAGCAGGGTTTGCAGTAATTTCAATAAGTCTGTCTGCACCAACTCTTTCAGTTATTTCTTCGCATTCAGCGGCAGTACGCTGATCACACCAAATGATGGATTTTCTTATTACATCATTATTTTCATCAAGCATAACGAGACCATGCATCTGACCAGACAATCCTACTCCTGTGATGTCATCAGCCAAAACGTCACTTTCAGAAATAATCTTTTTTATAGTTTCTATGCTGGCATTATACCAGTCTGCCGGATCCTGTTCAGCATAACCGTTTTTCTCCTGATAAAGCGGATATTCAACCGTAGCTGAAGCCATTACTCTTCCTGTTTCGTCAAACAGAACTGACTTTGTGCCACTTGTTCCTATATCAACGCCTATAGCATATTTCATTTTGGCCTCCGATATTATAAACTGAAAATTACATTGTTTACAATTGCTTCAAGCATTTCCTGTCTGCCGCTTGTGACAGAATCAATAACATCGCCCTTTGCAAGAGCATATTTTTCAAGATCTTCAAGGGTTACCTTGCCGGCAACGATATCAGCACCAATACCATTTTTCCAGGAAGAATAACGATCATTAACAAAGTTATCTACTCTGCCATCTTCGATAATCTTTGCGGCTGCTCTTAAACCAAGTGCAAATGTGTCCATACCTGCAATATATGAATGGAAAATATCCTCTGCTGTAAATGATCCTCTTCTTGCCTTTGAGTCAAAGTTAAGTCCGCCGTTTGTAAATCCGCCTGCTTTAAGAACTTCCAGCATGCAGAATGTTGCATCATAAATATTGGTCGGGAACTGGTCTGTATCCCATCCGAGAAGTGTATCACCCTGATTGGCATCTATAGAACCGAAAACATCATTGTCTCTGGCAACACGAAGTTCGTGCTGGAATGTATGCTGAGCAAGTGTTGCATGGTTAGCTTCGATATTCATCTTGAAATCTTTATCAAGACCATATTTTCTTAAGAAACCAAGAACAGTAGCAGTATCAAAATCATACTGATGCTTTGTTGGTTCCTTTGGCTTTGGCTCTATATAGAAATCACCGTCAAATCCAATTGAACGAGCATAGTCAACAGCCATTCTCATAAGACGAGCCATATTTTCCTGTTCAAGTTTCATATCTGTATTAAGAAGTGTTTCATAACCTTCACGACCACCCCAGAATACATAACCCTTACCGCCAAGTTTAACTGTAAGTTCAATCGCTTTCTTAATCTGAGCAGCAGCAAAAGCAAATACATCAGCTGAAGGTGATGTGCCTGCACCATGCATATATCTTGGATTATTGAAACAGTTTGCTGTACCCCAGAGGAGCTTCTTTTCACCCATGTTCGCTTTCATATAGTCTGTAATCTCATCAAGTCTCTGATTTGATTCTGCAAGTGTAGCTCCTTCAGGGGCGATATCTCTGTCATGGAAACAGTAATAATCAATAGAAAGCTTATCCATGATTTCAAAAGCAGCGTCAACCTTTGCTTTAGCTTTTTCCATCGGATCTGTTTCGCCCCAGTTCTTGTCTGTTGTACCAACACCGAACATATCCGTTCCGTCTCCGCCCATTGTATGCCACCATGAGAGAGCAAACTTAAGATGTTCACGCATTTTCTTTCCGCAGATCATCTCATCCGGATTGTAATACTTGAATGCAAGAGGGTTTGTACTGTTCTTTCCTTCGTACTGAATTTTGCTGATACCTTTAAAAAACTCTTTCATAATTTTACTCCTTTATAAATAATTTTAATTAATAGTTATTGTTACAGATACAGGTGATGTGCCTGTAAGCCTGCAGCTTATTTCATCCGGCTGGGAAACTCCAGCATAAAGCGTAAAACTCTTTCCGTCTACGCTGCGTGAACCGTCTTCATGTACAACTTCAAATGAGTTCCTGTTAATCTTAACCTGTACAGTTTTCTTTTCTCCCTTTTTAAGAGAAACTCTTTCAAATCCGCACAGACTATGATTTGGAACTGCGTCTTCAGACGTATCCTTTATATAGAACTGAACTACTTCATCAGTATCGAAGTTTCCTGTATTTTCAATCATTACTGAAGCCATTCCGTCTTTATATGAAATATCCGAGCACTGTACTTTTGAATAAGTGAGACCAAAACCAAACGGATAGAGGACATTTCCTTCTGCATATCTGTATGTTCTGTTCTTCATGCTATAATCTGTAAATTCCGGAAGTTCATCTGCTGATTCGTAGAATGTAACCGGTAATTTTCCTGAAGGTGAAACTTCACCGAAAATGATATTTGCAAGCGCTGTACCGCCAAACTGTCCCGGATACCATGCGTGAATAAGAGCATCACACTCTTCTTCAATATTTATTGCACTTCCGGCTGCATCAACTATGATAACCGGTTTACCTGATGCAAGAACTGTTTTCATAAGTTTTCTCTGAGTCTCCGGAAGCCTGAGATCCGGCTTGTCACCTGAACAGAACTCATTTCCTGTATCGCCCTCTTCACCTTCAAGCGTTGCATTAAGCCCTAAACAAAGAACCACAACATCAGCATTTTCTGCTGCAATAGCAGCTTCAGAAAGTCTGTCATCAGCCATACCAAGATTCATTATGCGGTCTTTATAAATTGAAGAACCTTCAGAATAATAAATTCTGCCGTCAAAACTTTTTCTTATTCCGTCAAGGAAAGTTACATATTCATCAGCGCGTCCGCAGTAATTACCCTCAAGGGCTTCTCTGCTGTCCGCATTAGGTCCAATGACTGCTATGGATTTTATTTTATTTTTATCAAGAGGAAGAATTCCGTTATTCTTAAGCAGAACCATTGATTTTTCTGAACATTCAAGAGCTGTTTTCTTATGTTCCTCACATGATACAACATCATACGGAATATCATCAAACTCCGTTTTTTCTTCAAACATTCCAAGTCTTGCTCTCGTTCTCATTAGGTTTACGCAGGCTTTTCTGATATCCTCAGGTTCAATAAGATTTTCTTCAAGCGCAGCAAGAATGTGAAGATATGTATTTCCACAGTTTAAGTCACATCCCGCTTTGAGAGCCATCGCTGCGGACTCAGGTGCAGTTTTTGTTACATGATGTGTTGTATGAAAATCTCTTATCGCCCAGCAGTCTGAAACGAAATATCCGTCAAAATTCCATTCTTTGAGTTTATTCATAAGGAATGTATTTGCACATGACGGTTCACCATTTACTCTGTTGTAAGCACCCATAACGGATTCTACGCCAGCTTCTTCAACCAGGACTTTAAATGCAGGAAGATATGTTTCCTCCATATCTTTTGGAGATACTTTAGCATCAAACTCGTGACGCACATTTTCTGGTCCGCTGTGTACAGCAAAATGCTTGGCACATGCAGCAGTTTTCAAAAATTCTCCGTCGCCCTGGAGTCCTCTCACAAATGCAACACCAAGACGTGAAGTCAGAAAAGGATCCTCGCCATATGTTTCCTGTCCTCTTCCCCATCTCGGGTCTCTGAAGATATTAATATTAGGGGACCATAAAGTAAGTCCCTTATAAATATCCCTGTCATCATGTGCAGAATACGAATTGTATTTTGCCCTTGCCTCCAGAGCTATAATATCTGCAGCTTTTTCAAGAAGTTTCTCGTCAAACATCGCTGCCATACCTATCGCCTGTGGAAACATTGTTGCCGAACCTGCTCTTGCAACGCCATGAAGTCCTTCATTCCACCAGTTATATGCCTTGAGTCCGGCTTTTTCATTTGCAGGAGCATCATACCTGAGCTGTTCAGCCTGTTCTTCTGTTGACATTTTTGCCGTTATTTCTTCTGCTAATTTCTGAAAATCTTTTTTTCTCATTCTTACACCCCGTTTTTTATTATAATCCAGGTTTCTTTTATTACTGCGTCTTCTCCAGGAAGATATTCGCGTTCATCTCCTACTATTTCGCATTCGATAAATTTACCATTGGTATATGTTTCGAAATTACATGCAAAATCAGGATAATGATAATCAGGATTATAGTCTTCAAATTTTTTTATGTATGTCTGATTGTTTCTGATATATTCAACATGACCATTCACCACGTTTAAGCCAACCTTAAAAGCTTCCGGAACATTCGGATCCTGTCTCAATACTACTTCGTCATCACTAAGTGTAAATCTGCTGTCATTAATTTTTGAATAAGGCCAGAGTCCAATGGTTCTGTTTGGAAGATATCCGGTATCCTGTGTATTAAGTTTAATATATTCCGTACCTCCAGGTGCAAGTCCTGTAATTGACCAGGGAGCAAACTTAAGCGGCTTGTCTGATACATTCTTTATTCTGTTTTCAATATCAACCGAACCATCATCATTAATCTTAACTATTATGCTGTACTGTGTTCCGAACGGAGTAGGATCAGCAGTAAGCCTGAGAACATTGTTTTCAAAAGTATAGCTTACCTTCGCGTTATCCGGAAAATATGTTTCAGGAACTATCTCAGGAGAGCGCCAGAGTCTGTGTCCCCCGTATGTGTACCATGTTCCGTATCCTTCAACGTCAAGTGTAAATTCTCTGTCAATATCCTCAAAAAGAATATTCTCTTCGTCCTTATGTCCGAAATATATGATACGCGGTCCAAACTCAAGTGTTGCCATTAAGATTATATCTTCAGCTTCCAGACAGATACATCTGCCATAATTTTTATACTCTTTTTCAAATGACTTTACTAACATAAATATCCTAGCCTCCTAAGAAATATACCGTTTGCAGCAATTCGCAAATTACAGTAACCATTTCATCTACTGTACTGATTATATTATAATACACAGCAACTAATAATACTTATCATATATTGCGATTTATATTTCATATATTGCTAACTTATCTAGTATATATGCACATAAATATTGATTATATATTAAGATTATGATATAATTCAATCATACAAAGTAAATTAATAACTAATATTCATTTTCTTTTTAAGCAATTTATGAATATTTATTTTCTTCAAAAACACACATAGGAGTGACAAGATATGATAAAAAATCTTAGTGGAGATTACGAAACAGTAGAATATAAAGACAACAGTTTTATTATGCTGTATGATAATGTGGAAAATGAAAATTATCCTCTCCACTGGCATAGTGCTATAGAAATAATTATGCCGTTAATAAATGATTTTACCGTAACAATCGGAGAAAACACTTATAACATGAAAGAACGGGATATACTTATTATTCCACCGGGAGAACTGCATTCACTGACTGCTCCGGAAAAAGGACAGAGAATCATCTTTCAATGCGACAACGCTGTACTTAGTGAAACGCCTGCGTTGAACAAGATCTCCGCCCTGTTTTCAAAAGTAATATTAATTAATCATACTTATTCAGAACATGTAAGAAATTGTGCTAAAAAAACAATGCTTGAAATCTACGAAGAATACTTCAGAAAAACAGAAATATCTGAAGTAAAAATATATATAGAATTACTGTCCATGTTTGTTGAACTGTTTCAGGACTCAATAACAGAAAAACAGGACAAGCTCGGCTGTACCTCCGAAAAGCTTGATGAATACAACGAGAGATTTGGAGCTGTTTCAAAATATATTGAAAAAAATTATATGTTTGATATTTCTCTTGATAAACTGGCTGACATAGCAGGTTACAGCAAATATCATTTTTCCCGGATTTTTAAGCAATACAGCGGGATGTCACATATCGATTATGTCAACAGAATCCGGATAGGTGTAGCACAGAAACTCCTGCTTGAACCTGATATTTCAATAACAGAGGTTGCAATGAATTCCGGATTCACAAGTATTACATCATTCAATCGTGTTTTCAAGGATATAAAGCACTGTACCCCTTCCGAATTCAAAAAGTTCTATAAGACCAGTAATAAATAAAAACAAATACCATCACCGTATGTTGGGTGATGGTATTTGTTTTTAGTATATAGCTATCCAAAAAGTTTTAATCATAGTCTGAACACATTAAATAAAATCCGTAATAGGAACGATATCCTTATATAAAACTCTTATTTTGTCCTTCCTGCTGTCAATATCTTCATGATAATGTCCGCAGAACCAGTATCTGAAAGACGTCTCTTCATAGATCTTATCGAGATACTCAGAAGTTGTCTCGGAAGAGTAATAACATCGGCAAACCGGATACTGGAGAACCGCCGGCATCGCATGTGTAATAATAAAGTCAACAGTATTGTTATGCATATAAAGGTTATGAAGACCGTATTCCATTTCGTACACACTAGGGATTTCCTCTTCCCACCAGCTGATATCTGGAATACGCGCCAGCTTATCATGGGAACGCGCTCCGCCCATCGTCCAGAAAGTGTATCCGTCTATGCTGTAGTACTCTCCGCGTTTAAGATGAATTACATTCGGTGCCAGAGGATGAATATTAACTAATCCTCCATTCCATTCAGATACCGGCTGTTTATACCAGAACTTGTGATTATCATGGTTGCCGTCAACCCATAAAACTGTATAATTTCTGGATGCAAGCCATTCCATCCAGTAATGATACGTCCGCCTTGAAGAACGATTATCCGGACTAAGCGGTTCTATCTCAGAAAAATCAGTAGGCAAAAATGGAAAACCAAAATCTCCGCAAATAATTAAATAATCATTCCTTGTAAGTCCCCTGGATTCTTCCCAGTTTCTGTTTGATAGTTTTGATATATCAATTTCGGCATGTGTGTCGCCTGTGATATAAATCATGTTGTAAAGACTCCTTTTATGTCAAATGCTGTATATTTACTCCGACTAATTTGTGAATGTGAATATCTTAGTTTATTATAGCATATAATTGGAATTTTTTCAACTGTTTTTCATTTTTTCCAGTATCATATAATAAGTCATAATCTAATTTTTCTTTACTATATTACTGTATTTTTTTCATAAAAAGAAATTTTATTGATAAAAAATCTCTGATTTTCAATAACAGAGAATAAAGTACTGCTCTGTTTTCAAATTCTATTCGTGTCTGCGGCATTTTCTGTGTTTTCATCCGGGATATAATTTTTTCAGTTTCTTCCATAAGGGACTGTACATCATTTTCTTCATGATATTCACTGGAAATCTTTTTTAGCAAGTCAGATATAATTACAGCCTGTTCAGGTGTAGCATTCATTTCTTTTACATTTTTATACATTTCATATAATATACGGCACTGTTCGCCACGCATATCAAGATAAAGAAAATCATATTTTCCAAATGATCTTAGCGAATTATCTCTGTTTTTTAAGGCTGTATCTCGTGCTGCACGCATGAGCACATCAATTCTTTTAAAGCATTCACCATTATAATCTGATTTATCGTCAATAAGTACTCTTTCTGACATTCGTCCGAGTATGGCTTTTATTTCACAGTCAAGAGCAGAACGGGTTTCCTCCATTTTCTTTTTATCTCTTCTCAAATAGAGATTTAACAGAAAACCTATGCCAGCACCTATAAACAAAAGCATAAACTCATTATATATTATTGACAGCGTGAATTTCTGTTCTGTAAGGATGTGTGTGATCAATACTGATACTGGCACTATTGCACTCTGAAATTCAAAAAGCTGACAAACTATAATGAAGAAAAACAGGTAAACTCCAAACGAATATGTATTATATCCTATAAACCGGAAACAGAGAAATGAAATTAACGCCGCAGATATAAACGCCGTAATTCTTTTTAAAGCTATATTCAGGGTTTCCTTTTTTGTATTCTGGATACTGAGTACTGTAATCAATCCGGCCGTAACGCTATACTTTAATCCTATTAACGATGAAATAATAACTGCTGCCACACACCCGAACGATATTTTTGCTGCATCAATTAATATTTTTCGTTTATCAGAAGAAATAAAAGTCTTTTTCATATAATCTTCTCCCAAAATATATGGATGACCTCCGAACAAGAAAATCATCCATAAATTACTATAGTAAAAACATATCTTAAATTATAGTGAACGACAAAATAAATTTGACTTTCACTATAATTAATTTATTTTTATTGCCTTGCACATCCGATGACTACGTCATCTCCGTGCAAATCGGCTAATAGCAAACGCAATTTATTTATTGCGTTTGCTATTAAAACAATTTATTTTTTATTATTTAAACAAATCCTGTTTCTGCCTTTTTCTTTAGCTTCATAGAGGCATTTGTCTGCAGCTTCATAAAGCTGATTAAATGATCTTATCTCATCCGACGAAATTGCAGCGCCCATTGAAACACCGGAAAATTTAATATTTTCATTTGAATTCATCATCAATGAAAGATCCTGGAATATGGTTGTGGCTCTCGAATAAATGCTCTCATCATCTCTTTCTTTTCTAAAGAAAAGTGCAAGTGCAAATTCATCTCCGCCCATTCTGCATGCCAGATCTCCGTCACGAATAAGGGAAGTAAGTGTATGTGCAGCAATTATCAGGTATTCATCTCCCTTACTGTGTCCAAAAGTATCGTTGTACTCTTTAAACTTGTCGAAGTCAATCATAATCATCATGATCTTATACGACTCTGTAAGCATCTTGGCTTCAACATCACTTTCAAAGGCTGAACGATTCATAAGCCCTGTAAGAGAATCACTTCGATACTGGTTCTCCCACTGTCTGAGTCTCTTTTGTGCCTTATCCTGTTCAGATAAAAGTATTGTTTTTACAGCCTGTGTATGCATTATGTTAGATATAGTAACCGCTGTGTACTTTTTTCCTGTCTCTTTATTGGTTAAAACTTCACCTAAACAGAGTACCAGAATAACATCACCATTTTTCTTTTTAAGATGATGTTCAAAAAACACAAGATTACTTTTCTGAAGATGATTGGTAACCTCTATCATATACAGAGAACGGTCATTTTCCGGAATGAGATCCACCTGATTCATATGATTTTTTGCAATATCATCCCTGCTATATCCCGTAAAGTTTTCAAATAAATCATCCACTTCGATTATTTCATTTTCATCGTCAAGTATATATCTTGAATGCATAACAGGAAATACTGTATTATTCTTTATTTTGTCTTCTGAATCTTCATATTTTTTGTTCTTTGTATATTTTTTATTCTCTTTAGCAACAGGTTCCTCATTTATCATTGAAATAAATTCAGTAACAATATGAGGATCAAACTGCCCTCCGGCACATTTTTTTAGTTCTCCAACAGCCTCCTGAACAGAAAGTGCAGATCTGTAAACTCTGTCATTTACCATAGCATCATATGAATCTATCACAGAGATTACTCGTGAAAGAATCGGGATACTCTCCTTGCTAAGTCCATCCGGATAACCCATACCATCCCATCTCTCATGATGATGTTTAATCATATCTGCAATCGGTTCAAGTTCCTTGGCGCTTGAAGCTATCTGATATCCCTTTTCCGCATGAGATCGCATAATATGCCATTCGTCTTCATTTAGTTTTCCCGGTTTGTTTAGTATCTCAAGAGGAATACCAATCTTGCCAATATCATGCAGCAAACATAAAAGTGAAAGATTACTCAGCTGAATATCATTGAGCCCTATTCTTTTTCCAAGCTTTATTCCCATTTCCCTTGTTCTCTGAACATGCTGCTCAGTATCATTGTCACATTCTTCAAGGGCTTTTACAAGTGTGGAAATAAGTTCTGAATGACTTGAACTGTCATCAAGGAGTTTTTTGGTTTTCATGGCTTTTGACGCTTCACGAATAACCTCAACTATATCATGTTCCCCTTCATCAGAAATATTTAATGCATACTGAATCCTTCCGCTAAATTCCTGTTGTATATTCTCTACGCATGACCTCATGGAGTGTTCGTCACAGTTACGACAAATAGCAACCAGATGAGCTTCATGTTCTCTGATAAAATATACATCATCAGAAAAATGTTTTCTCATAAGCTCAGAAAGTTCTCTGATCATCTTGTCCCCTTCATTACGTCCAAAACTGCTGTTTATTACTGAAAGAGCATTAATATCCAGTATCGCCACAGCCAGTGACGCATTAAACTGATCAGGATTTTTTAACGCAAAAACCTTAAAGCTCTCCCAGTTATGAAAACCAGTAAGTATGTCAGTTTCAAGGGCAATATCGGAAAACATAAAAAGGTGTCCCAGAAGGTCATTCTTTTCATTTTTCAGTCGCTTATAATCACATCGTACAGGTTTAGTTTCGTTATTCTTCTCCAGATAACACTGAAAAGAATAATTTGATTTTGAGGATTTTTTTAATGTAACTCCTATTGATTCAGAAAACTCATCTATAGACACTTCATCCTGAAATTTTTCAATGCCTATAAGGGCATCCGCCTTTTGATTGCGCAAAATAAGAAATTCGTTGTAATCAAACAGAACAAGTCCCTTATCTATATTTTCAAATATTGAAGTTTTAAGTTTGTTAAGCATTCCGTGTGACGAATATTTGTAGTAACTCCAGTAAAATGTAAAAATAACAATACCGTATATATTAGCTGAAACGTCAAACTGCTGAAAAAAACTATCACCATCAAGAAAGAGAAATACGAAGTTTATCGCAAGTACAGCTACTACACCGATGATATTATAAACGTATGGCAGCTTATATTCTCCCGGAACTTTTAATGATTTTAATACAAGCGAAACAAACGCTGCAATAAGAAGAACATATGTAAATAAAATATGCAGATGACAAAGCGGATGCATGCTGTAAGAATAAACCGGCAGAGTATGGTTTGTTTTAGAAAAACTTACTGCAATTTCTTTAAAAGGATTAATAACAAAGATAATAGTCTCATACATAGCAACAAAATGACTTATCTTTGTAATTATTCTTTCATTCTTCGTAAGTTTTGGTTTGTCAATGAGGAAAACAAACCCCAGAAGACTTATAAGCAGGTAGTCGGTAGCAAGAAAATACAGACTTGACATCAGCGAAGTAAAGAAATAATTTTCTGATATAATACTTAGTATATAAAATACATTTGTCAGACACGCACATAAACTTGTATGTCCAAAAATGGTACTTCCGCTTTTTTTATGCTTTGATGATCTCCGGAACATGATATATTCCACAGTTGTGATACAAAACGTAAAGACAAAGAAAATGGTTAAATATATTGAAAATCTATTCATATATCATCCCCCCTCTCCCTAAAAATAATTAATTTAATTTTTTTACAGATTCTTTTATAATTGTCTTTCCAAGAATAATCTTTCGACCGGATCTGTGCTTTTTATTATCAAGTTTCTTCAGCATGGAACTGACAGTTTCTTCTGCCATTGCCTTCATATTAACTTCAACGGTTGTAATCGGAGGATCACACACATCAGAAACTATGAAGTTATCAAATCCAACTACTGAAACATCTTCAGGAACACGAATTCCACGTGCCTTCAATATGGAAATAAGTCTGAACGCTGTTTCATCACAGTTGCATACAAATGCTGTAGGCATCTGTTCCGGAAGATCAAACTCCTTAAGAGTGATGCCATTGTCATCTCTGTCGTTAATAGCCTTTGGGATATCTCCGTCCTGCGTAATGATTTCATTTTCCATGAGGGCCTTTACATATCCAAAATATCTGTCCTGAATACTGCTTGTCGCATCAAGTCTTCCTATAAATCTGATTTCATGGTGACCGCATTCAACAAGATAATCCGTAAGAAGATACATCCCATAGAAATTATCAGTAACAACCGAATCAATATTGTAGTGCTTATCATAAAAATCAAGAAAAATCATCGGAAAATCATATTTTATGAGTACTTCTATATACGAACGGCTAATCTGTCCGAGAATAATGAGGCCGCTTACTTTATTTTCTGATATTATTTTTGGAAGAATCCCTGCTCTTTCATCATCTTTTGAAAGTGTTTCATTTATAGCAAAAAGATTTTTTTTCAGAAGTTCCTTTGATGTTTCCTGACAAAGTCTCCAGTAAAAAGTACCCTTATCACCCACAAACTTCTCAGAAATAAGTATTCCAATGTTTCGGTTTTCAATCTTTGTAGTTGCCTTATCGTTGACTGTATATTTGTATCCCAGTTCCTCAGCTGTTTTCTTAATACTCTGACGGAGTTCAGGACTGACTCCTTCACGATCATTGAGAGCGTTCGACACCGTAACAACACTAACATTAAGTGCTTCTGCAATATCTATCATTCTGATTTCTTTTTTCATAAAATACACATAGCCTTTCTGGTAAAAGATAAATTTAATAATTCGTATTTTCAGTTAAATATATTATACCACAACTTAAAATAAAAATAAAGTCTCGAACTTAAATTCACTTAAAAAATGTGTGCAACTTATTTTATTTTAACGCAGTCAGCAAACTGACCAATATAGACCATGTAATTTATACTACAGATAGTGCAAAAAACATTTACTTGTTTATTAATTCATGGTATAATTGTAGTGAGCGCAAAAATATTCTTATTTATTTTTTATTTATTTATTATTTATCGTTTATTATAATTTATTTTTAAAGGAGCATCTTTTAAAATGAATAGCAAAATCAAAATTCTGCACTGTTCAGATTTGCATATTGGTGCAGAACTTTCATTTCTGAAAAATAAGTCAAAAAACAGACGAGCTGAAATAATGAATACTCTGAAAAAAATTACTGATATGTGTACAATCCAGCAAATTGATTTGCTCATTGTCGCAGGTGATTTATTTGACAGCAACCACGTTGATTCAGCGACGCTTTCCACAGTTAAGAGTCTCTTCGCTTCAATTCCGGATACTCTGATAGCTGTTGTCTGTGGCAACCACGACTATTTTGCAGTTGATTCCCCTTATAGCGATGATGACTGGTCTTCCAATGTAGTAATATTCTACCAGCGTTTCTCCAAGATCGAGTTTCCGAACAAGAACCTTAGATTATGCGGCTCTTCTTTTCTGGGAAGCTATCAGGAAAACCGAAATCATGAGATTTGCGTTCCGGATGACAACATGATCAACATACTGATTTACCACGGAGATCTTGTAAGCGAAAACCAGACAAGCAAATATAATCCTATTACAGTTCGGGAGATTGAAAATTCAAACTTTGATTATATTGCTCTTGGACATATTCATAGTGCAACCACACTTCAGAGAGCCGGTAACACAACATACGCGTACTCAGGCACTCCGGATGGAAACGGATTTGATGAAACAGGAAAAAAAGGTGTTTATTCTGGTTGTATTTATAAACACAGAGCGGATCTTGCGTTCTATGAAACAAGCAGTCGAATTTATGAGAATATCGACTTTAATACTGATTCAAGATCATCTAACTTACATATATCCAAATCCATTCTAAGATACCTTGAAGATACATACGGTGAAAACTATAGTGAAAATCTTTACCGCATCACCCTTACCGGAAAATCCCCTGACGGATTCAGACCAGATGTAAAGGCTATTACTACTGAACTCCAGAATTCGCTGTATTATGTATCCGTCAAAGATAAATCCAGACCGGACACAGATCTCAGCATACTTGCTGCGGATTTTTCACTAAAAGGTATATTCGTGAAAAAAATGCTTAACAAAATTAACACATGCGAAGATGGAACAGAAAAAGAAATATATGAAAATGCTCTTTATATCGGGCTTAAAGCATTTGACGGCGAGGTAAATTTCTATGAAGATTAAAGAGCTAAAAATAGAAAAATTCGGCAGTATAAGAAATGCAGAATTAAAAATTACTGACGGAATGAATTTCCTGTATGGATTTAATGAAGCTGAAAAAAATGCCATTGTTGATTTTATTATTATTATGTTGTATGGAACTGTAGACAATTATCGTACTGACATAAGACAGATCTATCTGCCTGAAGACGGCTCAGACATTTCAGGTTCCATTATCTTTGAACACGATGATCAGAGTTTCGAATTAAAACGTATTTTCGACAAAAACAGAAGAAAAAAAGACAAGATTACTCTGACTAATATCACCAAAAATACAAGTCAGGAATTACCTTTTAATATTCGTCCAGGCGAATATATATTTAACGTGAGCAAAGAAATATTCTGGCGTAATTCGTACATAAACGAATCTGCAGGAATTTCCATGATGAAGACCTCTCATTCCGGGATCATGTCATCAATGCTTTCAAATCTGATTTCAACTGCGTCAGAAACAACTTCCGTATCAGATGTCGCAAAATGCCTTAACAGTTACTGCGATACACATAACAACAATAGTCCTGCCTATGCTGTTGCGGATAAAAAACAGTATCTTGACAACTTAAAGGATGAACTCAATAGTGCTCTTGAAACTGAAAACAAGAAACTTTCACTCCAGTCAAACTGTTCTGAACTTCAGAAACAGTACACATCCGAAAATAAAACCTATAACAAATTAAAATCAAGACTTGATATACAGGATATACTTATCCAGATTGATGATATTGAAAAAACAGTTAATTCTCCGGAATCATTTTCCCATGTTTCAGCACAGTTTAATGACATAAAATCAATATTAAAACAAAACCGTGTTGAATCAAACAGGAAGAATTTTGATAAAGCAAATGAGAAATACAAACGTGTTAATCATCTTGCAAATGAAAAAGACGAAGAAATGACAAAAATAAAAAATGCAAGTGTTGAACTTGGACGCTACACACCAAAAGGTGATTCTGAATCACTTCAGAAAGTAATCGACAACCAGAAACTGATTGAACAGGCACATTCCACCCTTGATACTCTCAATAATCAGCTTACTGAAAAGCTTGAAGAACAGTCATCAATAAAAGAAAATGTTTCTGAGGCAAGATTAAAACTTGAACTTGCTGAACAGGATCTTATCAGGCATAACGAAATGTCAAATATGAAAATTTCACAGGCTGAAGAAAGACTTCACAACTCAAGTCATGAAATTGATCTCGCACCGGTAAAAAAGAGTAAAAATTTGTTTTTAGCATTTTTTATACTCTTAGTACTGTTTGCTCTTCTTATCATTTTTATCAACAACACCGTAATGACAATAATTATCAGTCTATTAATTCTTTCCTGCATGTACACAATCGGAGTAAAGGTTGGTAAAGAGAGAAAGATTCGGAAGCATACAAGAGTCGATGAAAATGAAATGCGTACAAATGAACTATCATTACGTAATATGAAAAATCAGGCAAATTCCGATCGCGACAAATTAAACTCGAAAATTGCTGCCGCACGTAATCAGTTAAAAGATCTTCAGAAAAAGGAAAGCAAGGTTAAACATCAACTCGAATCGCTGAAAAAGGAAATTTCTGAAACTAAAAATATGATAGAACATCATACTGACGAAAAATCCAAGTCAGAAAAACATATCTCCCAACCAGATCCTAAGTTTTACTCTATACGTTCTGAGATTGCTGAATCTGAACGAAAAATCTCCATGATAGAAAAAGAAATATCCGAGATTAATTCTGAAATACTTAACGATCTCTCACCTATCAGGGAATTTGAAAATATTGATGAAGCTTATTTATTTATTGAAAGTAACCTTTCTCTAATAAATGAATATAACAGCTTGAGTGAAAAACTCGATATCCTTGGCAACAAAGAAAAACTGGAATATGCAAAATCACATAACAACCAGCGCAAAATAGAATTAAAACAAAGGCTTAATCAGCTAACAGGCGGCAAAGAAGTAAAAAAAGTCAGTACGGAAGAGTATAATGAGTTAAAGAAACTTGAACATTCACTTCTTGAAAACACTTCAAAATTAAAGGACAAATACATCGAAGCAATTACCTCCATGAAAATCCAGTATAACGACAGTAATTGCTGCGCTGTAATCGACAAAAAAATTCAAAAACTTGAAAAAGAAACTGAAGAAACAGAAAATCTGATAAAATCGGTCAAAATTGCAATTGATTCATTCAATGATACTCTTTACGAAATAAGAGAAAAATATGCTCCTTCAGTTGCACGAAGAACATCTGAGATACTTGCCGAACTAACAAAAAACAAATATTCTTCAATCTCTATAAAAGACGGAAAAATAGTTATTAAGGATAAGGACAAAAATCCTGTAAACTTTGAAACAATAAACAAATCTACATGTGACCAGATCTACTTCTCACTCAGACTAGCTGTTTCAGAAATAACAGCCGGTTCAGTGCGTTATCCTATCATACTTGACGACGTTTTTGAAAGACTTAATGAAACAAAAGCCGCTGTTCTCCTCAAATTTTTAGTAAAATACGCAGAAAAATCACAGATTATTATCTTCAGTAATCACAACATGATATCCAATCTTATATCTATCGAGAACATTCCAACAGATAATATTAACATAATATCATTCAACAAATAGAAACAAAACAAGCTGATGCTTAGCATCAGCTTGTTTTGTTTCTATCAAAAGTATACTAACCCTTAATAGCTCCGGCAATGAGACTATCCTGAATTTTTTTACTGATAAACGCATATACCAGAAGTGTTGGAAATGTAGCAATTACAAGAGCTGCACCTATCGGACCCCACTTTGTAGTATATGAACCAAAAAATTCATTTATACCAACTGGAAGTGTTTTGTACTGACTTCCGCTGTTGAATATTGTAGCAAACATGAGTTCATTCCATGCCTGTAAAAATATAAATATAGCAACTGTAGAAACAGCCGGTCTCATGAGCGGAAGAATAATTTTAAAGAATATTCCGAATGTTCCGCATCCATCCAGGCAAGCTGATTCTTCAAGTTCCTCCGGGATATTCACCATAAAACTTCCGAAAATCATTATCGCCATTGCAAGTGCAAATGCTGAATATGGAATAACAAGAGCCTGATATGAATTTGTCATATTAAATGTTTTAAGCATGAGAAATACAGGAAGAAGAGCTGCATGAATCGGAATCGTAAGTCCAAGCATAAATATGTTGTTTACTGTATTTCTTCCCTTCCACTTCATTCTTGTAAGTGCGTAGCATGCCATAAGAGCACATACAATCGTTACTGCAATTGTGAGCACAGTTACAATACCGCTGTTTTTAAAATATCTGACCATGCCACTTTGCCAGAAAGAATCACCGCTGGAACCAACATTAAGTGCATCGCTATAGTTAGACCATAGCCATTCCTTTGGAAGTCCAAGAACGTTTTCACCAAAAATCTCAGAGTTAGACTTTAGTGAAAAAGTAAACATCCAATATAGAGGGAATACACACATCAATGTCCAGAAGCCAAGTACCAGATATGTAAAAACAGGTGTTCTTCCCTTCATGTTCTTCAGCATTTTTTTACTGTTGTTGAGGCTTTTACTACTGACAACAGCATTCTCATCGATACCAATACTACTTTTCATCGTAATCCTCCGTCTTTATTCCTTTCTTAATAGCTATAGCGAAGAAGAAACACAGGAAAATAATCATAATGGCAATCGCACTGCCAAATCCGTATCTGTTCTGATCGAATATCATATGTACCATAAGTGTACTCGGAACCTCACTTGCATGATCCGGACCACCACCGGTAAGCACATATATAAGGTCAAATGCCTTAAGGGATCCAGTTACTGCAAATATAACACAAATCTTGATGACAGGTTTTAAAAGTGGAATAATAATCCTTGTATTAATCTGCCAGTCAGTTGCACCGTCAATCTTAGCGGCCTCTATTACATCCGGCGAAACACTCTTTATTCCGGCATACATAAGAAGCATATGATATCCTACATACTGCCACAGATTTGGTATAAATACTGCAGCAAGAACTGTTTTAGTATCTCCAAGCCATGCAGTACCTGCCAGATCATGAAACCCCATAGCATCAAGAAGAACATTGAGAATTCCGTATCTAGGATTATATATTTTCAGCCATAGCTGACCAATTACTACAGTTGACATAAGTACAGGAATAAAGAAAAGTGTCATGAAAAGACGTTCACTCTTTATCCCTCTTGATATTAGCAAAGCCAGTCCAAGAGAAACCGGAAGCTGGATAAAAACTGATAGTATCGCAAGCAGTAATGCATTTAAAATAGATTTTGGTACACCAGCTGATTTACTCGTAAATAATTCTATGTAATTATCAAACCCAACGAATTTTGGTTCTGTAATACCGTTCCAATCCTGAAAGCTGTATATTACTGACATTATTATTGGTGTTATTATAATGCCGACAAAAAGAACAGCCGCAGGTAACATAAATAAAAAAATTGCCAGTTTATTTTTTCGTATACTGTCCATACTTACCCTGCCTTTACATTTTTTTACATTATAACGCTGACCGATTTTTCAACCGGTCAGTATTATAAATATAATAAGGAGAAAAGAAATATAAAAATTTTCAGAGATCATTTATAAAACTATTTTTCAAGCTGTGCAGCCATTTCTTTCTGGAAATCTTCAGGAGAGAGAGAACCTAAGTATAGTTTCTGGAGAAGTGGCAGATATTCGTTTGCGTCTTCTGAACTAAGAAGTGTATCAAACCATAGTGTAAATGATGTTGCGTTATTTGCATATTCTGCAACTTTCTTAGTAAGCGGAGGAACTACTGAATCATCATAGTTTACTTTCCATGCAGGAATACCCGCACCTGAAAGATATCCGTACTTTGAAATACCCTTTGTCAGTTCAAAAGCAAGTTCAGCTGACAGATCAGCATTTTTTGTTGATGCAGCAACCATAAGTGAATCAGCACCGCCACCCATGAAGTCTGTTATTTTAGCATTAGCTGAATTTACTACCGGTATTGGAGCAACTGAAAAATCATCCGGATTCTTAGCATCAGTCATAATTGAAGCCCCCATCCAGCTTCCTGTGAAATACATAGCTGCTTTTCCATTGTAAAAT
Source organism: Oscillospiraceae bacterium (assembly GCA_016296165.1). Taxonomy (GTDB): domain Bacteria; phylum Bacillota; class Clostridia; order Oscillospirales; family Ruminococcaceae; genus HUN007. The sequence continues at coordinate 24,918 of JAEDJV010000006.1, forward strand.
TCAGCACTAGCCTCATCATTGGAAAGAGCTGCTGCACCGTCAATAAATGCGTTAATATCTACAAGTTCCTTTATCTTCTGAGCAGAAAGCAGGAAATCCGGATCAGAGTATGAGCCACCCTGTTTCAGAAGAGTTTTCTGAAGTTTCTCAGGACCTACTGACTTAAGTGTGAGACCGTCGTGGAGCATTGCAAGAACCCATTTATCCTTCGCACTTGTTGCGATAGGGTCAATTCCGCTTTCTCTGAGTTTTTTACAAACATTTACAAAATCGTCCCATGTTTCAGGAGTACTCAGGCCATTATCATTGAAAATCTTCTGGTTATACCACATTACTGATACAGGTGTTACCATTGTTGAACCATAAAGTTTTCCGTCATATGTAATATTCTTTAGTGCAGCCTCTGATAGCTCATCTTTATACTTGTCATAATAACTGTCAAGAGCAAGAACTTTGCCTGATTCAACAAATGACTGCGAGAAGCCACCAGCCCATGTATAAAATACGTCCGGAAGTTCATTGGCAGCAACTGCAGCTTTGATCTTTGTCTTGTATGACTCATTCTCAAAAGCCTCATGAACTATCTTTACATTTTCATGGGAAGCTTCAAAATCAGCAATTGCTTTGTCATATGATTCACGGAACGTATCACTCTGTGTAGCGATACTCCATAAAGTAAGAGTAGTCACTCCTTCTTCTTTTTTTCCGCCTGATGCAGCACTTCCGCCATTATCTCCTTCATTTGATGCACCGCATCCTGATACCATTCCTGCCATTAAAACTGCAGCAGCAATACCACTTAGTACCTTTTTGATTTTCATAATTAAAATTCCTCCAGTAATGTTTAATGATTTTGTATGTTTTCACATCTCTTATAATCTGATTATACATTGAAAATCATTTTTTTAAAACGTATATATTTTACTGGATGAGGTAATTTTTTTACTAAATAAGCAGCATAAAAACATGAAATTCTCTCAATTCTGTCGTATTATCGTAAATTTGTATATATTTTTTGTTTATATACACAGTTTATTACGAAATCATTTTTTCAACATATTGAGATATTTATCAAGTCAAAAACCGGATATTCATCACATATTTTTTTACAGATTAATAATACCTGATCATCATCGGTTAAAATTTTTAAATATATTTTCTTAAAACAATTTATTTCATTTGAACTAATATAGGAAATCAGTTCCCTGAGAACTATCTCAGCACTTGTACCAGCAGGTATTTCATAGAAACCAATCAGCTTTGAGTCGAACATCCTTAGCCGGTCTGAATAAAATTTTATATAAAATCCCAGTACACCAAAAAAGATTAAAAAAAGCAAAACAAGCCCTATATATTGTCCTATATTACACATACACATCATCTCCAAAAAATATTTACTAATATTTTATGAAAATAAACCTGCTGATGTTCCTGACGTATCTTTCAATATTACTTCTGTCAGAAAAAATAAAAATTTATTTATATTCATCTCCAGTTAGAAAAGGTTAATCTCAAAAATTATGTGTCAAAAAATATTTCTTTTAATGAAAACAGATTTTTATATTCCCTAAAATCAGCTATACAGTAACAATAACTATTACAATACGTGCATTTTATTAAAAAAAATATTGACTTTGAGATTGAAATGGTGTATAATTAACAATATTGATAGTAAATATTTTCATATTTAACTTGATAATCTTCATTAAAAAAGAACACAAGGAGGAAATACAAATGGCAATTTCACTTCAGAAAGGTCAGAAAATTGACCTTACAAAAACAAATCCAGGACTTACAAATGTAATAGTTGGTCTTGGCTGGGACGTAAACAAATATGACGGAGGAAGCGATTTTGATCTTGATACCTCTGCATTCATGGTTGACGCTTCAGGAAAGGCTCCATCCGATTCATCATTTATTTTTTACGGCAACTTAAAGTCAGAGTGCGGTTCTGTACAGCACATGGGAGATAACCTTACAGGTGCTGGCGACGGAGACGATGAACAGATTAAGGTAGATCTCTCAAAAGTACCTGCTAACATTGAAAAGATTGCTTTTACAGTTACTATATATGACTGCGAAAAAAGAATGCAGAATTTCGGACAGGTTTCAAACGCTTTTATCCGTATAGTTGATGAAAGTACTGGTGTTGAACTTATTCGTTATGACTTATGCGAAGATTTCTCCATCGAAACAGCACTTGTTGTTGGCGAACTTTACAGAAACAACGGTGAGTGGAAATTCTGTGCAGTAGGAAGCGGATTCAACGGCGGACTTTCAGCTCTCTGTGCAAACTACGGGCTAAACGCAGGCTGATAAATTTACAAAAAACCAACAGACATAGTCACACACAATGTTGATTATGTCTGTTTTTTTATTTTTTATATAAAACAATATAGATTTTCATTATTTTTCATTTTTATTGTAAAATTATCTTTTTTCGTATTGACATTTACATATAATTACTGTATAATATAGGTATAGTATATTTTTTTACTATTATTTTATTTTTTTAGGAGGATGTATACAATGAAATCAACAGGTATCGTTAGAAAGATTGACGAATTAGGGAGAATCGTACTTCCAATCGAGCTCAGAAGAACACTTTGCATCAGCGAAAAGGACAGCCTTGAGATATATGTAGATCAGGACGCTGTTATTCTTAAGAAGTATAAGTCATCATGCATCTTCTGCGCAAGCAATGAAAATCTTGTAGATTACAAGAACAAGAGCGTTTGCCAGGAATGTATGAACGAACTCAAAAAGTAATCAACATATAATACAACAATAAGATAGCCTGCTTGTCAAAAGCAGGTTTTGTTGTAACTACTAATAAAGTGAGTATATAGATATGGAAAAATTATTTGATATACCAGGATTTACATACTTTTCAGAAAAAAACATATATACTGGAAGTATTAACAACCTCTTTAATTATAAGATAACAACAGGCGAAAAACTTTCTGCTGTAATCTGGCTGGGGAAATTCTGTCTTGCCAAAACACCTGACGACAAAATTATCGCAAACGCCGACTTCGAACTTACAAAAGAAGGCCTTGATGAATTAAAGAACTGGTTGAACCAAAAATACGAAGAAAACAAAGAAATCACCTTGTCTTAAGGTGATTTCTTTGTTTTATCCTTTAATATCTCTTCCGAATTTTTTAGGAAGAATAAATTTTTCAAAACAGTCATTAAAATATCTGTCCGTCATACCGGAAATATAATCAACAATAACTCTGCCTTCTTTTTTCTGACAGGTGTATTTGTTTAAATATGAAGGAGAAAAATCATTAAGATACTCATGATATATTTCAGTTGTTTTATCTGACGATATAAGCTGACTGTAATACTTACTGTACAGCGTCTGAAACATATTTTTTATCTTAAAATCATCGTCCTTTATGGCTGGATTTCGATATATATTAGAATAATTAAAATCCATAAGCGCCCTAAGTGAAGTATAAACATCGTCAGATATCCGAAGATATGGCTTATCAAAACTGTTTATAATTATATCAGTAATTAATGTATTGATTATTGAACTGTTGGTATTCCCAAGCACAGATGTAACTTCAGCCGGAAGTTCGTCTCTGTTAATCAGCTTTAACGTAATAGCATCTTCAACATCGCGTCCTATATATGCAATAACGTCGCTTATTCTGACTACACATCCTTCGAGTGTCATAGGAACAATCTTTGAACTGTAGTTTTTTACTGAAAAGCATTTTTCATACTCTTCAAAGAAAACGTCAAAATTCTTTGTCAGATTAGGTTTATACTCGGACTGTATTATTTCACCATTATGAGCAAGCACCCCATCAAGCACCTGTAAACTGAGATTCAGTCCTTTTCCATTTTGTTCTAGCTCCATGAGAAATTTTACGCTCTGAGCATTGTGACAGAAAAATCCAAGATCATTTTCCTGACAAATCTGATCCAGATATCTTTCACCCTCGTGACCATAAGGGACATGACCAAGATCATGAGCAAGTGCTATAGCTTCAATCAAATCTTCATTTAGTCTGAGACATCTACCAATCATCCTTGCTATCTTGGAAACCAGCTGAACATGCAAAACACGATGTGTAATGTGGTCATTGTCGAACAGCGAAAACACCTGTGTTTTATCAATGTATCTGGTATATGCTTTGGAATGAATTATTCTGTCTGCATCGTGAAAAAATGCAGGTCTTATGTTTAGCCGATCCGGAATGGGCTCATCAATAAGCCGCTTACTCCTTGAGCTTCTGCAGGCATACTTGCTAAGACTTTTTCCTTCACGTTTCATCTCAGTTTTTATAATCTGAGTAAATATATCCGAATATTCTTTGCTATACTCCAATATTCCCACCTCTGCTTGTATTATTTTAATACTGCTTCAAGTCCGTTTACTTTGATATTAGGATCGTCAAGGTCTATTATCAGGCAGTTTCTGCCTTCTATACTGCTTGTTCTGAGTCTGCACGCAGCGTCTTTTTTGATGTTTATTGTAACATCAGGAGTTACCACAACAGTCCTGTTATCAGCAAGATTAGAAGCTGTAAGTTCAGCTTCCCCTACAATAGTCTTATACGCCGGTTCAAGTGCTTCAAGTTTCTCAGCACTCACTCCCGCATCCGAAAGAATATGCTTTAACTGTTTGTCATTTATCTTTGCAGCTTCAGTTTCGTTCTTACTAAGGTCAACAACTTCACGAATCTTATCATTAACCTGAGTAATTACGTTGTAATTTAGTTCATCATTTACAACAGAGTTTAAGATCTGCTGGAACTTTGCCTTTTCATTTTCTGCAGACATAACGAATATACAGTCAAGTACATTTTCTATTATAGAGATATTCGGCTTATCTGCTTTTTTTGAAAAATACATTACATGATTTACGTCAGGACTTCTGTCGCTAAAAACAGGATATAAGAATCCGTCTGTTGGAACTTTGCTGATAATCATCTCTGTATTGGATTTTTTTGAAATAGTTTGTGTTTCTTCATCATAGAAAAGTCCAATGTCATTTGTATTTGCCGGACATATGGCTGTTACAATAAAATTATATTCTTCAGAAATATTATCAGTATCATCATCGTCATTCTTGTTCTTCTTCATTATGCTGTATGTACAGTGTGCTGTAAGTAACGAAAATGAAGCGGCATAATCTATTTTTGTTATTATTTTCTGTAAAAAAGCATCCAGACTTGATTCGTCTTTCATCTTTGAGGAAACAACATCATATAAAATCTTCTGCGCCCCTTCATCTTCATATGCTTCCTTTGGAAATTCATATTCCACAAGATGTTTTCCTACAGTTCCTGTAAGTACTTTTTTCAGCGTATCTGTGATTACTTCCCTCTCATCATCAGGAATAATACTGTGGGGTTTATTTTCCTTGTATTTTACATTCTTTTCCGGATCAATGTATGCAGAAAAAATTGAATTAATAGTAAAATATCCGCAGTCATCTGAAAAATTCTTCTTTATCTCATTTAGTTCTTTTTTATTCATATCTGTTCCCTCGTAACTTTATATATCTTATAAGTCAATTATACACTAAGAGTTTTTTGGTGTCAAATAAAAAAATAAAATACTGCCGATTTTTTTGGGAGTCGGCAGTTAATATAAGTATTATAATAATTTCTCAAGTATTGAATCAAGTATCCTGTCTGCAGTTTCATCCTTGCTTAGCAAAGGAAGACTGTTTTCGCCATCTTTGGTTATAAGAGTAACAACATTGGTGTCTCCTGCAAATCCGGCACCTGGTTGTTTTAAATTATTGGCACAAATCATGTCTATGTTTTTCTTTTCAAGCTTTGATCTTGAATTTTCCAGCATATTTTCCGTTTCCATTGAAAAACCGCAGATAAACTGATTTTCTTTTCTGTGTGTACCCAGATATTCAAGAATATCCTGTGTTCTTTCAAGAGGAATGCTCATGTCATCACTCTTTTTCTTTATCTTGTTTTCACTTACTTCTGCAGGTCTGTAATCAGCAACAGCCGCTGATTTGATGATAATATCACAGTCTTCAAAATTATCTCTGACAGCTTCAAACATATCCTTTGCAGAAACAACATCAATGACACGAACAAACGGAGGTGGTTCGACCGAAGACGGACCTTTTACAAGTACTACTTCTGCACCCCTGAGCATTGCCTGTTTAGCCAGTGAAAAACCCATTTTACCTGTAGAATGATTTGTGATGTATCTGACCGGGTCAATTGCTTCGCGTGTTGGACCGGCCGTAACAAGAATTTTCTTTCCTGCAAGATCTTTTTCAAAAGCAATTTCTTTTACGATATAGTCAAGAAGTACCTTTTCAGAAGGCAGTTTCCCCTTTCCTGTATCACGACATGCAAGAAAACCTGAATCTGCTTCAATAATGTGATAACCAAATCGCTTAAGCTTTTCCATGTTATCCTGCACAACAGGATTCTCATACATTGCAGTATTCATTGCCGGCGAAAAATAGCATGGTGCCTTTGCAGCCATGATAGTAGTCGAAAGCATGTCATCTGCAATTCCGTTAGCAACTTTTCCAAGAATATTTGCCGACGCAGGAGCAATCATAAACAAATCAGCCTTCTGAGCCAGTGAAACATGTGCCACATGAAACTGAAAATTCCTGTCGAATGTATCCACAAGACATTTGTTATTTGTTATGGTTTCAAATGCAATAGGATTAATAAAGTTTGTTGCGTTCTGTGTCATAATAACATGAACATCACAGTGAAGTTTTACAAGCATGCTGGCAAGGTTTGCAGTCTTGTATGCTGCGATAGAACCTGTAACACCAAGAACAACACATTTTCCTTTTAACATTTGTATTATTCTCCCTCATAGAAGAAATTATCTATCAGTCTTGTTTTTCCGATATATACAGCCATAGCAATAAGTGCTCCGCCTTCTGTTGAAGAAATCTGCTGCATAGTGTCAAGTGAAACTATTTTGATATAATCAATCTTTGCAAGTGGCTCTGCTTCAACAATTGATGTCATCGCTGATATTATTTCTGCTGAATTTCTTACTCCGTTTTCTGTAAGCTCTTCCGCTTTCTTTACAGCTTTTGAAAGAACAAGTGCCGCTTTACGTTCATCGGCATTGAGATAAGTGTTTCTTGAGCTCTTTGCAAGTCCGTCTTCTTCTCTGATAATCGGACAGCCTACTATCTCAATGTCCATATTCAGATCAGCAACCATTCTCTTTATTACAGCAAGCTGCTGTGCATCTTTTTTCCCAAAATATGCTTTATCCGGTTTAACAATATTAAAAAGCTTTGTTACTACAGTACAGACGCCTCTGAAATGACATGGTCTGGTAAGTCCGCAAAGTTCCTCTGTTAAGAGATTCATGTCAACATATGACTGAAAATTGTCTTCATACATCTCCGAAACTTCAGGAGCAAAAATCAAATCTGCTCCTGCTTCCAGACATTTTTGCTTATCACGTTCAATATCCTTTGGATAAGTGGCAAGATCTTCTGTCGGACCGAACTGCATTGGATTAAGGAAGATACTTACTACAACTCTGTCATTTTCTCCGGCAGCTCTAATCAGGCTCTGGTGTCCTTCGTGGAGATAACCCATAGTAGGAACAAAGCCAACTGTTAATCCTTCTTTTCTCCACTGTTTTACTGTATCTCTGACTTCTTTAATTGTTTTTACAACAACCACTCGTATAACCTCTTTCTATATTTATGATTTCAGCTTCTGAGCTAATTTTTCATAATCAGTTTCATCATTTACTTTAAAAGAATGCTCATCAGCAGGAAACTGACCCGACTGTATTTCGTTGATAAATTCTGTAAAAGCTTCTTTCATGACATCACCAACGTCTGCGAATTTTTTAACAAACTTAGGTGTAAAATCAGAAAACATTGCAAGCATATCCTGATATACAAGAACCTGTCCGTCACATCCGGCACCAGCTCCTATGCCAATAGTAGGTATGGAAAGAACAGAAGAAATATACCCGGCAAGTTTCTTTGGAACACATTCGAGAACCACCATACACGCTCCAGCCTTTTCAATCTCAATTGCATCCTGAATAAGTTTTAGTGCAGCAGCTTCATCCTTACCCTGAACTTTAAAGCCGCCAAATACATTTACTGACTGAGGAGTCATGCCAAGATGAGCAACAACAGGGATAGAACATTCTGATATAGCCTTTATCTGCGGACATACTGTTACGCCGCCTTCAAGCTTTACAGCATTTGCTCTGCCCTCCTTCATCAGTCTTCCGGCATTTACTACCGCATCATAAACCGATGTCTGATATGACATAAACGGCATATCAGCAATAACAAAGGCATTCTTAGCACCTCTTGAAACTGCCGCAGTATGATGGATCATATCTTCCATAGTTACAGACAGAGTATCTTCGTAACCCAGCATTGTCATACCAAGCGAATCACCGACAAGTAACGTGTTAACACCTGCTTCATCCATTAATTTTGCTGTCGAATAGTCATACGCTGTCAGCATAGAAATCTTTTCGCCTTTTTTCTTCTGCTCCTGAATTGTTGATATTGTGTTTTTCATCAAACAATTCTCCTTTCAAATTTATAAACAATTAGTGTGTTATCTGTTATCAACTGTCTCCGGATATAAATCATGATGAAGAAGTCTGTGAAAAGCAAATTTTTCCCAGCGAGTCCCTGATTTTCCGTAATTGCAGTACGGATCTATAGAAATTCCGCCTCTAGGAGTAAATTTCCCCCATACTTCAATGTATTTTGGATTCATTAGCTTTATCAGATCTTTCATGATAATATTTACACAATCTTCGTGAAAATCTCCATGATTACGGAAGCTGAAAAGATAAAGCTTCAGAGATTTGCTCTCAACCATTTTCTTATCAGGAATATATGAAATATAAATTGTCGCAAAATCCGGCTGTCCTGTTATCGGACAAAGACTCGTGAATTCAGGACAGTTAAATTTTACAAAGTAATCATTTCCCGAATGCTTGTTTTCAAATGTTTCAAGTATATTAGGCGAGTAATTATCCGGATATTTTGTTTTTTGATTTCCCAAAAGTGTTACACCTGAAATTTCTCTCTTAGTTCTCATTTTTTATACCCCTTTTCAATTATATTGCAGGATCCTTAATCCCGTTCTCCATAAAAGCCTTCTGTCTGTCTATACATGTTCCGCATTTTCCGCAGGGTTTATCATCTCCAAGATAACAGCTCCATGTCAGATCATACGGAACATTCAGTTCAATGCCTGTTTTTACAACGTCTGCTTTTGTCATATTAACAAATGGAGCTTCAACAGTAAGCTGTTTACCGCTTCCGATATATATAGCTCTGTTGATAGCATCATTAAAATCACTACTGCAGTCAGGATACGCATTCCCTGCAGCGTCATCACTATGCGCACCATAGTAAATCACGCTGCAGTCTTTTGAGATTGCAATGCTTGCTGCAGATGACAAAAACAAACCGTTTCTGAAAGGAACGTAAGTCGACACCGGTTTGCCGTCTGTCTTTTCAAGCTGTTCAGCATAACTTTCCATAGGAATATCATCATCTGACTGTTCAAGAAGGGAACAATTACTTAACGAAAATATTTTCGCAAGATCAAGGCTTATAAGTTCAACGTCATAATATTCAGCAATTCTTTTCGCCGATTGTATTTCTTTTCTATGCTTTTGTCCATACGATATGGATAAAGCTGTAACATTGGTATTTCCGTATTTTTTTACAGCCATGGCAAGACATGTAGTACTGTCAAGTCCGCCGCTGAATAAAACAATTGCTCTCATTTGTATTTATCACCTCATCTGTAAAGCCTGTTCTGAAGAGATATGTCTGTTTTAAATCTTCCTCTGAATGTACTTGTAACAGTTTTCGATGCAGTTTTCTGTATTCCCCTGGCAGTCATACAGCTGTGACAGCCTTCTATAAGAACTGCTACATCCTCTGAACCGGTTATTTTTTGAACTATCTCAGCAATGTCAGAGCCTATTCGTTCCTGAAGCTGAAGTCTCTTGGCAACCATATCTGCTATTCTTGCAAGCTTACTAATCCCAATTACTTTATTAGTCGGAATGTACGCTATCGCAACTTTCATATCGTACATAAGTGCAAGATGATGCTCGCAGTAACTAAACACATCTATGTCCTTAACAATTACCATGTCATTTTCTGCGCTGTCGTTCACATCCATAGTAAATGTTTTGTCAAACATACGTGCAATGTCATCGTTTGTATAGTTCATCCCTTCAAACACTTTTTCATACATACGCGCAACACGATCAGGAGTTTCTACAAGTCCTTCCCTGTCCGGATCATCTCCGAGTGCAATTATTATTCCGCGTATATGTTCTTTTATTGCTTCTGTATCAATTGCCAATTGGTGCTACACTCCTTTTTTATCGGGATTCCATATTATTTTGTGCAGCTGAAGCTGCAAATTTACATCATTAAGATTATTTTCTTTCATAAAATCAACTATGCGTTCCGGTGAGATTCGTCCAAAAACAGGGCTAAGGTAGACATTTGTAGTTTTCTGAAGTTCAAATTGTCTGATTACCTGTGCTGTTTTTAACAAATCATGATCATCAGATATAACAAACTTGACCGTGTCAAGCTTTGTAACATGTCTGAAATTCATCAGATACATCTTGGACTCCATATCACTTCCCGGAAGTTTATAGTCAACTGTAAAAGATGGTCTGTTGTCAATATCCATAAAATCTGAAACAGGAACGCTTCCATTTGTTTCAATCTCAACGTGTATTGTTTTGTCTTTAGCAAGCATCACAAGCAAATCTCTGATGTTCTTCTGAATAAGAGGTTCTCCTCCGGTCAGAGTGACATTTTTTATTCCTGTACTCCGTATAAAATTATATATTTGATTTTCATCCATTACTTCGATAGGAGTTGTCATAGTATTTGCCCATTTTGTGTCACAGTATGAACAGTTAAGATTACAGTGGCAGAACCTTATGAATACTGCAAGCTGCCCTGCAAGCATCCCCTCCCCGTTAATACTGATAAATTTTTCTGCTATATTATAATTCATTCTATACCGCCTTTATTCACTGTAAACTGCACAGTTATTAGGAGTTTCATATACCGATACTTCTCTTACATTAAGATTTCTTTCTCTGAGTTTAATGTAGAAATATCGTGAAAGATTTTCAGCAGTAGGTCTGAAGTCAAGTGATACAACCCTGAAACCGGAGTCGCAGAGCATACGATGGAGATTGGCAGGAAGAGAGTCTTTTTCTATAATCAGACAATGATCAAGATTATCCGCCTCCTCCTTCAAAACTTTCTTAAATGTACTGAAATCAACCAGCATTCCACGTTCCTGATCATCCTCATTCAGATGCTCAGAACTGATTTCTGCGACCACTCGCCAGCGGTGTCCATGTATATTACTGCACTTTCCCTGATATCCTTTCAGAAAATGTGCACTATCAAAAGATGCTTCTGTTTTTAATGTGTACAAAAATAGCACTCCTTAAAAAGTATTATACGACAAAAAAAGCAGACCGAAACGTCTGCTTTTATATTTGCATCGTAACAGCCCAGTTTTTGTTTAAAAAGACAGGATGGCGCAAATGAACTGTCTTTGTAGTGTACCCTGAAATAAATCTAATCTGTATATAAGTATAACACAATAAATATTTGTTGTCAACAATCGATCACGTACTTTCTTTCTCAACAAGAGTCCATGGTACTGATTCGGAAACAGCTTTTTTTCCGTTAAGCAGATCTATTAATTTATTAGCTGCAATTCTTCCGATATTTCTGTCTTCATAAGACATAGATGTAATTCCGACAGGAGATATCTCGCTGAAATTACTGTTATCAAAACTTGCTATAGCAATATCTTCCGGAACTCTAATATTGTATTTTGTAAGCACTTTGATAAGACTTAATGATATATCATCGTTATAACACACTACAGCAGTAGCATCTCCTATACGTGAAAGAAATGTATCAGGATTATTTAGCATATTGGCTTTCGACTCTGTTGTGTACCATATTACTTTTTCGTCATCAACCAGCTTACCTGAATCACGCAAAGCTGATATGTATCCAAAATATCGCTGGTGTCCCTGTATATCATCGCTTTTGAAAAATCCGGCAATCTTGTTGTGTCCCTTGCCTACTAAATATTTTACTAATTCATATCCGCCGCTTCTATTGTCAGCACAGACTGAGATAGTTCCCTGCAATTCCGGATAATAACTATTAAAGAAAACAACCGGAACATGTCTTCTGAATAATTTTGAATATAAATCAAAATTAGGATTTGGCATAGCAGTCTTAGTGCCTTCAATTAAAAATCCGTCTATCGGTTTTTTTAGCAAATCCTCCAGAACTGCACGTTCATTAAACACCTTATTTCCAGTAGCTGCGAGGACTGGTGTATAACCATTGGATGAGAGAACTGATTCAACCGCCCTTAACTGACCAGGGAATATATAATCATCAATATAAGTGGCGATTACAGCAATAATGTGACTTCTGGGACTGGAATTCTTCCCCTTTACTGTAGAACCACTTCCCTGTCTTTTTACTATAAGATCTTCATCAACCAGAATCTGAAGTGCTTTCCGAACAGTCTGACGGCTCATATTATATTTTTCTGCAAGTTCTTCTTCTGTCGGAAGACTCTGTCCTTCCTGATATTTTCCCGAATAAATGTTCTGCTTTAGTTCAGCAGCCAGCATTTCATATTTTTTCAATCAAATACAACTCCTTAATGGATTCTAATACAAATATAATACATCTGAATAAAATATTTGTCAATATCCTACATACAAATTGATATGGTTTCGCCTATGTTTTATACCAAATTTGTTGATAATTCATAAATTTTTCTCAAATATTATGTAAATAATAGTTCTTGATTTCATAATGTGTATTATGATACAATAATATTATCCCAAAGGAAATACAAAAGAGATTCGGATTTGTATGTGTTCAGCTTTTATTTGTATTTCAACATATTTGGTTACACAATATTTTAATTTTTTTTCAGAGATCAGGAGGAAAAACATGAAAATCAAAAAAACTTTAGCTATGTTACTTAGTTTAACACTCGGACTTTGTGCATTTACAGGATGCGGCGAAACTGCAGGAAACAGCAGTACTGACAACAATACCACAAACAATGCAAAGCCATCAGGCGAACTTATCAAGGTTGCCATAATCAACAACGATCCTAATGAATCAGGATACAGAACTGCCAACGATAAGGATATGAAGGCTACATTTACAAAAGAAAACGGTTACGACGCACAGTTTGCATACAGCCTCAAGAACGACGAACAGATAGCTGCTGCAAAGCAGGCTATTCAGGATGAAGTTGACTATCTCATTATTTCAGCTGCTGGTACATCAGGCTGGGATTCAGTTCTTCAGGATGCAAAAGCTCAGGAAATTAAGGTTATTCTCTTTGACCGTACAATAGACGCTGACGAAAGTCTTTATGAAGCATCAATAGTTTCTGATATGGCAAAAGAAGGTGATACAGCTGTTTCATGGCTCGCATCACAGAAACTTAGTGAGTACAATATCATCCACATTCAGGGTGTAATGGGTTCTGCAGCTCAAATCGGCCGAAGCGGTGCTCTTGATGACAAGGTTAAGGCTGAAAGCTCATGGAATATCGTTACTCAGCAGACTGCTGAATGGAACGCTGAGACAGCACAGCAGATTGTCCAGTCAGTAATTGACTCCGGCAAGAAGTTTAACGTAATTTATGCTGAAAATGACGATATGGCTAAGGGTGCTGTGGCAGCTCTTGACAAAGCTAACATTTCACATGGTGTAGGCAAAGACGTTATCGTAATGGGATTTGACTGTAACAAGTGGGCTCTCGAAGAACTTCTTAAGGGCAACTGGAACTATGATGGACAGTGCAACCCGTTCCAGGCTTCATACATTCATGACATCATTACAAATCTTGAAAACGGAAAGGCACCTGAATCAAAGACCATAATTATGGATGAAAAGGGCTTTGACGCTTCAAGCATTTCACAGGCAGACGTAGACCAGTATGGTATCTGATAAGTAATAACAATGTTTTCTTAATGATATACGAAGCGTGGTCGGGATATTTGGACATAGTGATCCTGTTCCGACCGCGTTTTTTCGGGATTTTTTCAAAAAAATATGTTATGAAACGTTATTTTTATCCAAATATTCATTCAATTTTATATTATGGAGGCGATCACAATGCAGGATGATGTTATTCTTAGATTAGAAGGAATCTGCAAAGAATTTCCCGGCGTAAAAGCCCTTCAGAACGTTCAGCTTACCTTACGCAAAGGGGAAATACACGCACTCATGGGTGAAAACGGCGCAGGAAAATCCACCCTCATCAAAGTATTAACCGGTGTTTATCAGAAAGACGGCGGAACCATTCAGATGGATGGTAAAGTTGTAAACATCCGTTCAACACAGGATGCACAGAATTCGGGTATCAGTACTGTATATCAGGAAATTACGCTCTGTCCTAATCTTACAGTTGCCGAAAATATGTACATAGGCAGAACAAATGGTATTCTGACAAACTGGAAGAAAATCAATTCAAGTGCTAAAGTTTTACTTGATTCTCTGGGTATTCCTGCTTCCCCTACACAGCAGCTTAGCGACTGTTCAATTGCTGTTCAGCAGATGGTTGCTATTGCAAGGGCAGTCGATATGGATTGTAAAGTACTCATTCTAGACGAGCCTACATCCTCTCTTGATGAACAGGAAGTTGTTAAGCTATTCAAATTAATGACTGACCTTAAAGCCAAGGGAGTAGGCATTATTTTTGTCACACACTTCCTTGATCAGGTTTACTCAGTATGTGACAGAATTACAGTTCTTCGTGACGGCACTTTTGTTGGCGAATATCTTATCAGTGAACTTCCTAGAGTTCAGCTGGTTTCAAAAATGATGGGAAAAGAGCTTGATGATTTTGCAGATATTGACAGAAGTGAAATAGCAGATACTGTAGACAGAAATAGTTCCCCTGTTTTCGAAGCTGTGAATCTTTCAAGTGCTGCTGGCGTTAATCCTTTTGATTTTACAATTAGAAAGGGCGAAGTAAACGGTTTCACAGGACTTCTTGGTTCCGGACGCAGTGAATCCGTACGTGCAATTTACGGAGCCGACCGGGTTACCGGCGGTACAATTAAAATGAATGGAAAGGAAGTCAGGATAAAAAAGCCTCTTGATGCTATGAAACTAGGAATTAGTTATCTTCCGGAAGACAGAAAGCATGATGGTATAATAGGTGATCTTTCTGTAAAGGACAATATAATTCTTGCTTTACAGGTTATGAAAGGCATGTTCCATCCAATATCCAAATCAGACGCAGAAAAATTTGCTGATGAATATATTAAACTACTTGGTATCAAGACAGCTTCACGTGATACTCCTATCAAGTCTCTTTCCGGTGGCAACCAACAAAAAGCGATTCTCGCACGCTGGCTTCTTGCTAATCCGGTTTATCTTATTCTTGACGAACCAACAAGAGGCATCGATGTTGGTACAAAACTGGAAATTCAAAAACTTGTACTTAAGCTTGCAGGTGAAGGAAAAAGTGTCACATTTATTTCATCAGAAATTGATGAAATGCTCCATGTATGCTCCAGACTTATCGTTATGAGAGACAGACACGTTGTCGGCGAGCTTACAGGTGATGAACTCACACAAACAAAAATTATGTCAACAATCGCCGGAGGTGAAAAGAGATAATGGCTGATAAGAAGACGAACTTTTTTATGAAACTCATAAAAAACCAGATATTTATTCCAATTGCAGCTTTACTTATTCTTGTAATTTTTAACCTGATAGCAGATCCATCCTTTTTTGCTATCTCTCTTGATAAAAACAGTAATGGCGATCCTGTTCTCTCAGGCAATATCATCACAATACTTGATAATGCTTCTGAACTTGTTATACTTGCAATAGGTATGACACTTGTAACTGCAGCTTCAGGCGGACAGGACATCTCTGTTGGTGCTGGAATAGCTCTTGCAGGAAGTGTAGTACTCAGAGTTCTCTGCGGTACTGAATCCAGAACGGAAACACTTCATGCCCCAATCATAGTTGCTTTCATTGCATGCTGTATTGTGGCCATGTTGTTTGGCGCTTTTAACGGAGTACTTGTTGCATATTTCAAAATTCAGCCAATGGTTGCAACACTTATTTTATTTACTGCAGGACGTTCAATCGCTGCATGGATTAACAACAACGAACTGCCTATAATAAGTGATATCAAGTTCAGCTATTATGGTAACTTTATTCCTGGTATACCAGTTCCGACGCCAGTGTTTATTGCGATTTTGTGCATGATAATCATTGCCCTTGTACTTCGCTTCACAAAACTTGGATTATTCACACAGGCTGTGGGCATAAACTCTGAATCATCAAGACTAAACGGTATTAATCCTCAGCTTGTAAAATTCTCTACATATGTAATTCTTGGTCTCTGCGTTGCAGTCGCTGGCTTTATTAAAGTAAGCCGTTTTTCGACAATCAACTATTCTGTAATCGCAAAAGACATCGAAATGGACGCAATTCTTGCTGTTGCGCTTGGTGGAAATGCTCTTAGCGGAGGTAAGTTTAACATGCCCGCTTCAATTCTCGGTGCATATGTAATACAGTTCCTTACAACGACACTCTTTAAGTTCAACGTTGTTGCGAGCGCACTTCCGGCATATAAGGCAATAGTAGTAATCCTTCTCGTAGTACTCAGCTCTCCTGTAGTACGCGACAAGATTGCATCACTTAAAAAGAAAGCAGCTTCAAATACTGCAGCAGGAGGTGCTCATTAATCATGGAAACCAAAAAGAAATTAACCGACTCAAATCTTTTGCTTATTATTACAATAGCAGTTTTCATCTTTATGTATGCAAGTGCAATGCTTTTCCTCGGCGGCGGTTTTACAAAGCCTCAGTCATTCTTTAATATACTCAATGAAAATGCTGCACTTATTATTATTTCATGTGGTATGAGCCTCGTTATGATGACAGGTGGTATCGATATTTCGGTAGGTGCAGTAACCTCACTCGTTTGTATGTGCTGTGCTGTTCATCTCGATTTCAATAACGGAAATG
>JAEDJV010000065.1 GCA_016296165.1 Oscillospiraceae bacterium
TCAATCTTTATAAACACAAACAAAAACACCGCCTAAGCGGTGTTTTAAAAATATTAACTTACTTTTTTCTTTATTCTGTAATAAGGCCTGAATGTTTCCTTTACCTCATTAAGTATCTTAACATACTGTCTGTACTCACGACAGTCAATTGTATTTGTATTTAGTTCATCCTTGTTAATCTGCATTGATATAACATCAAACCATGGCGAATCGATAGTAAGAGTAAACTGAAAATTGTAGTTTACCGAACCTGAAGGCACGTATTTTTCAATACCGCTTGAAGATTCATAATAATCCATAGAATCAATTGATTCTATATACTGATCAAAACCTGTTACCTGATCAAAGTGAAATACATCAGGCTGGCGATCCGACCACTTGTCTCTGTCAGCAAAAAGGAAAAGCTTATTCCAGTCATCAATCACAAGTCGTTCTTTTTCACCAATAATACGTGTTATCTGGAATTTTTCGAGAAGCTTTGTATTTTCTTCACGATATGCAATATGTGACTTAAGAAGATCCTGACTTACAAACTTCTGACTCTTCACAAACGGAGAAAGCTTGTGACTGCACTTCTCACAAAGTAAACCGCAAGGCAATTTCTTTTTTGGACGTACACCAATATTCGTTCCACATAAACAACATCTCTTAGCACCAAATAAACTCATAAAATCATCTCCCATTAACCATAATCATTCTCTTGTTCAATCAAATCACAAACACCCCGTTTCATAGCATTACCATTGCAACATGAAACTTATTCCCCAAGGTGTTTAAAATTCTATATACATAATAACATAAATTGTGCAATATTACAATAAACAAATATATAGAATTTTGTCATGATATTTTTATACGGTGACAAAAAAATATACAGTCTGCTTTACAATTTATGCAGACTGTATAATAATTTTTACCAATTTGTAATAACTGTAATGAATAATAAATATATTACAGAAAAACTGAATCAGGATGTTTTTTCAGCACATCAAGTATCTTATCATAATTTGCTGCAAACGCATCTACTACTTCAGGTGAAAAATGTTCTCCCCTGTCATTCAGGATAATTTTATACGCTTCCTCATGTTGCATCGGTTCCTTGTACGAACGTTTGCTTACAAGGGCATCATAAACATCTGCAACTGCAACTATGGTGCTATTGTAGTCTATTTCTGTACCTTTTTTTCCAAGATAGCCTTTGCCATTCCATTTTTCATGGTGCTCCAGAGCAATTAATCGCGCTGCTCTCATTATCTCACCCGGAGAATTGTGAAGAAGTCTCTCACCCTCTGTCACGTGTGTTTTTATCACTTCAAATTCTTCAAAAGTAAGTTTTCCCGGTTTTTCAAGAATCGATGCAGGTATCACAAGTTTTCCTATGTCATGCATCATGGAGGCCATACGAAGCACTTCAACTTCATCGCTGTCCATACCGAGAGCTTCTCCGAGTACTCTGCTGTATTCAGAAACACGTTTAACATGCTTTCCTGTTTGTCCAGACTTTGATTCGGTCAGCTCTGCAAACGAAAGAATCAACTGCTCCTGCGTGTCAATCAACCTGCTGCTTAACTGAATGTTTTCAGTATATAGCTTAACTGCATGTTTATGAGAGTTTTGATAGTTGATAAACCTTCTGAGCGATTCGAAAGATGTGTTCAGGTTTCGCATAAGCTTTGCTACAGCAGAATTGCATATGCAATTTTCATCATGAAAACGAAAAGACATATATCCAAAACATCTTTCGTAGTAATGAAACGGAACAAAGTAGTATATAGACGGAACATCATGTTCTTCAAACAGCTCCGGATTAATTTCTTCCCGTTTTATTATCCGGTTCTCATCTACTGATTTTTTACCAGTAGTATTATTTTTGTTGAAAATATGTATCATGTTTTCAGTATATTCAGAAATCTGGTCTTCTTTTAACTCTTCAGTTTCAAAAACATTATCGTTAAAGAAAAAATCCACACTATCGAGAGGTTCCAGACATCTGACATACCAGTCTGCATTCCATATGTATTCTTCAACACTTTCATTTGCAATCATATCTTCCTGCATGAAGTTATAGTCGGAATGGATATTGTCAAACCTCTTGAAACTACCATCAGATCCCTTAATTTGATATAATTTGTTTTCGTACGCTTCCATGAAACATTTACAGGTTTTGTGAATCATAAGATGAGTTCTGTTATCAGGATTTCGGTCCTCAACTTTAACACCTAAAAGTTCCAGAATTTTTTGTGCAGATCTGACTCCTGTTGAATACACATCTCTTACACATGACGTAACACATTCGAGTACTGAAGAACCGTCATCTTCGTTATCATATCCAGCAACATTTACATCATCCGGTACGTGATAGCCTTCCTTTTCAAGCATATGAATTATGCTTAATGCCATAGGATCATTTGCGCAAACTATCGCATCCGGAAGTTTATCACGTCTGATAAGACAATCACGTATATTTTCTCCGGTATCATACCAGAAAGAACCATAGAAAACATTTTCCTTACTGTACTCTATTCCATGCTTTTCAAGAGACCTCCGGTATCCGGTTTCACGCATAACTGAATGCGGATGTTCTTCAGGTCCCCCAACATACATGATATCACGACACCCGTGTTCTTCAATCATATGATCAGTAACAAGTTCCATGCCTGATTCATCAAGTGTATTTACCACAGGAAATATATCATTTTCATAATCAACGCAGACCACCGGTTTATTAAAATCAGTATGCAGTCTGTCAAAAAGAGTTTTAATATCATCACCTTCAACAGGCAATGTATCCGGCAGAACTATCATGCCATCCAGCAAATCATAATTAATCAGAGAGAAAATTTTTAATTCACCTGAAATATGGCGATTTCCCATTCCGCGTTTACTTAATGATGAAAACACAAGAACATCAAAATCATAAGCGGACATTTCCTCGAAAAAGCCCTTCAGAAAATTCCCCTGATAAGGAGAACCATTCATTGAAATAATTACTCCGACTTTTTTTCTAATACTCAACCGGCCCCACCCTCTTCATCATATAAATACAATTTAATTATATTGCCATGCACGTCCGTCCCCTGCGGTTACTCAATACACACAACAATGGACTTTTAAAAAGATTCTATAATATAATTTTAATGCATTTTGCTCCTTTTATCAACTCTTTTTCAAACATTTTATGTTTTATTGAACAAAATAGTTTGTGAAAGTCAATTAAAACAGCAATTCCGTTATCTTGTATATTGTTTTCGGATTTCTGATTTTTCATTCTGAAGAATTCATGTTTATCTATCTTCTTTTTTTATGTCTGTAACCTTGTAGCCTTGACTGGTAACTGCTTTTTTTAGAATGTTATCAGAGATGTCCTTTTCCAGCGTCACAATGGCCGTTCCTCTCACATGACTGACTTCAGCATTCTTTACTCCGTCAAGTGATTCAACAGCTTTTTTTACGTGCATCTCGCATTTTTCACACATCATACCTTTTATCCTAATGGTTTTCTTCATATCATTTTTCTCGTTTTCCGATGTAATTTTCAATTTATTTTTGATTTTATTATCCCGTTTTGAATCATACATCCCAAAAAAATTCAGACGCAGCGCATTTGTAACTACACTAAAACTTGAAAGACTCATTGCTGCCGCTGCAAACATAGGATTAAGTTTCCATCCAAGTGCACTCATAAATACACCTGCAGCCAGGGGAATACCAATAACATTGTAAATAAACGCCCAGAACAGATTTTCATGGATATTCCGCAGTACTGCACGACTCAGACGTATTGCCGCCGGAACATCAGTCAGCCGGCTTTTCATAAGTACAACATCAGCAGCATCAACAGCCACATCTGACCCCGTGCCAATAGCAATGCCTATATCAGCACTTGTAAGAGAAGGGGCATCATTTACTCCGTCACCAACCATTATGACCGCCCCTTTTCTCTGCAGGTCACGAATTACTTTTTCTTTGCCGTCCGGCAGAACACCAGCGATTACTTCATCTACACCAGTCTTTAATCCAATGGCATTTGCTGTACGTTCATTATCGCCGGTAAGCATCACCACATAGATTCCCATATTCTGCATTTCTTTTATTGCCTGCGAACTGTCGTCTTTTATTGTATCAGCAACAGCAATAATACCGAAAAGCTCGCCGTCACAGGCAAATAACAACGGAGTTTTCCCTTCTTCCGAGAGCATTCTGATTTGTTCTTTAGCATCATCTGGAACAGCTGTTTTTTTGCTGATAAATTTATAGCTTCCTCCCAAAAGTTCAGCACCGTTAAGTGTTGCGACAAGTCCATTTCCGGGCAATATCTGAAAATTATCTGTGTTCTCTGCTGTAAATCCTTCCTGTTCAGCTTTCTGATTAATTGCCAGTGCAAGAGGGTGCTCGCTTTTTTTCTCAAGTGCGTAAGCAATGGACAAAAGCTCATTCTCACTCCTGCCACTTACCGGTATCATGTCAGTTACCATTGGTTTCCCTTGCGTTATCGTTCCCGTCTTATCGAGGGCTGCTATTTGCGCTTTTCCCGTTTTCTCCAAGGATACAGCTGTCTTAAAGAGTATTCCGTTCTTAGCTCCCATTCCACTGCCAACCATAATGGCTACAGGTGTAGCAAGCCCAAGTGCACAGGGACAGCTTATAACAAGTACTGATATACCTCTGGCCAATGAAAATCCCGCTGTCTGACCAACGATAAGCCATGATACAACAGTTATAAGTGCAATGATAATAACAGCAGGTACAAATACTCCTGATACCCTGTCCGCTGTTTTTGCAATCGGTGCTTTTGTTGCAGAAGCCTCGCTTACCATATGAATAATCTGCGAAAGTGTGGTATCTTCACCAACTCTTGTGGCTTCGCAGCGGATAAATCCTGACTGATTTATCGTTCCGGCAGAAACTTTACTTCCAGCCGCTTTATCAACCGGGATGCTTTCACCTGTTAGAGTTGATTCGTCTACTGCACTGTTTCCATCTACTACAATTCCGTCAACAGGAATATTCTCACCAGGTCGCACGACAAATATGTCCCCCTTTGAAACCTCGCCGACAGGTACGGTAATTTCAGAATTATCCCGTACAATAACGGCGGTCATAGGGGCAAGTTTCATCAGTTCCTTAAGAGCATTGGTTGTTTTCCCCTTAGATCGTGCCTCAAGCATTTTTCCTAATGTTATCAATGAAGGTATCGTAGCAGCTGATTCAAAATAGAGCTCGTGCATATATGACATAACTTCATCTGAACTTCCTCTCATCTGAGCGTCAGTCATAGCAAACAAAGCGTAGGTACTGTATCCAAATGCTGCAGCAGAACCTAATGCAACGAGTGTATCCATATTGGGACTTTTGTGCAGCAGACTTTTAAACCCGCTGATAAAAAACTTCTGATTAATCACCATAACTATAACAGAAAGCAAAAGCTGAAGAAGTCCCATTGCAACATGATTTTCTTCAAAGAAAACCGGCACCGGCCACCCCCACATGGTATGCCCCATAGAAAAATACATAAGAACCATCAGAAATCCCAGAGAAGCAATCAAACGTTTTTTTAGAACAGGTGTTTCCCTGTCCTTCAGTATTTCTTCTTCAGAAGATGACTTGAAATTCTGATTATTATCTGATTTTTTCAGAACTGCTCCATATCCGGCATTTTGAACCGCAGAAATAATCTGATGATCCGAAGCAGTCCCCTCAACACTCATAGAATTTGTCAGTAAGTTTACCGAACAGGACGTAACTCCTTCAACACGTGATACCGCCTTTTCCACCCTGGCAGTACAGGCAGCACAACTCATACCGGTTATAGTATAGTAACTGGTCATATAATATTTTTCACCTCTCTTTTAGTATGCATGTTTGTGGATGATATATTCGCATCATCAGACAACTCCCTCCACAATCGTTCTGCCGTTCTGAATAAACTCAGGTTTCGCCTGTGCTCCTGACTGATACATCTCTGTAGACTGAATTTGTTTTGATGTAAGGAAAAAGTCATAGAGAACTGTTTCAAAAATGCGGTTTGCAATTTTCACAACTTTATTGCTTTTATCCTATTATATCACATAACAGTTTTGCTTGCAATCGTAAAGTATAAATCATTTGTAGCTAGTCACTTTTATTGTACCGATTTTTCAAATAAAAACCTGTATTTTCAAAAAAACAGAAGAAAATTCCCCAAAAAAATTTTTTTAAAAGGGGTTGACATTTGTGATAAGTGATGATATACTAAAAACAGTAATTATTACTATTATCGAAAGGAAGATTGCATGGTCAAGTATTCACGACAACGCGAATGCATTCTGAAAGATCTTCAGAGCCGAAGAGATCATCCGACAGCAGATATGGTGTATGAAAGTGTGAGAGGTTCTTTTCCTAATATAAGTCTCGGAACTGTGTACCGAAACCTTTCCATGCTTGCTGAAAACGGAACTATACTGAAGATTTCAACAGAGAACGGACCTGATCATTTTGACGGTTTTACTCATCCGCACACTCATTTCATCTGCAAATCCTGCGGAGATGTAATTGACATGGACTATGTCCCGGATGAAAACGTAGTAAAAAATGCATCAGCAACATTTTCAGGGATAATTGACGAATACAAACTTCAGTTCTTTGGTAAATGCAAAGAATGTCTTTCAGAGAATAACAAATAACACTATTTTTTTCAGGAGGAATTTTAAAATGGCTAAATGGGTTTGTCCAGTATGCGGATATGTACACGAAGGAAATGAAGCACCGGCAGAATGTCCGGTTTGCCACGTAAAGGGTGAAAAATTCAACAAGGTTGAAGGAGAAATCACTCTTGCAGCAGAACACGAATTTGGTGTTTACGCTTCAACAGTTAAGAACAATAGTGATATAAGCGACGAAGACAAAAAGTTCATATTTGATCAGCTCAAGGCAAACTTCGAAGGAGAATGCTCAGAAGTTGGTATGTACCTCTGCATGGCAAGAGTTGCTTGTCGCGAAGGATATCCTGAAGTTGCTGCTTACTGGGAAAAGGCTGCTTATGAAGAAGCTGAACATGCTGCAAAATTTGCTGAACTCCTTGGTTCAGAACTCGAAGGCAATATGACAGCTTCAACAAAGAAGAATCTCGCATGGAGAGTTGAATGTGAATTTGGTGCAACAGCTGGTAAGACAGAACTTGCTAAGTGTGCAAAGAAGAACAATCTCGACGCTATCCATGACACAGTTCACGAAATGGCAAGAGACGAAGCAAGACACGGCAAAGCTCTCAAGGGTCTCCTCGACAGATACTTTGGTTAATCTGATTTCATAGTAATAAGAAACTGCATGGTTTATTAAATTATCCATGCAGTTTTTTTATTATCCCTGAGCAGGTCTTTTTTTAATGTATATCTAAAGAACATCTTCATGATACACAGCATAAGAACGGGAGGCTTATTTCTCCAGCAGCACCCTGTGGGTCCTTTCTATTAAAAACGCTCCAAGTGGTGCCGTTATTATAATTGAAAGCACTGCTACAGTAAGTACTGTTTCACCGCATGCAAGTCCCATTGAAAGTGGAATTCCGCCAATTGCAGCCTGAACTGTTGCTTTGGGAATGTATGAAATCATACAAAACAACCGTTCCTTTACCGAGAGACTTGTAAATATAAAACAGCAAAATACTCCCAGCATCCTGAAAACAAGAACAGCAAAAATAAGAATCATTGCTGAAATCCCTGATTTTACTGCATACTGGATATTTACTGTAGCTCCCACAAGTACAAAGAGGAGTATCTCAGCAAGTACCCATACCTTGCTGAAACGCTCAGAAATTCGTGAGGCTGATTCTACCCTTACCTTCTGATATGAAAGTCCCGTACACATAACAGCGATAAGTGATGAAAACGGAATAGTCTTTCCGAAACTATCTTCCGCTGTTGCAAACAAAAATGAAATGCACATAAGAATAATCATCTTCACAGTATCACGAATGTGGATCTTTTTCATGTACTGTCCGAGCAGCCATCCGGCAGCAGCACCGCATAAAATACCAAGAACAATGGAAACAGGTATTTTCAGAAAGCTTACAGTAGAAATTTCTCCGTTCTGAGCCAGTCCTGTAAATGCGGAAAACATCACAATAACAAACACGTCATCAACCGAGGCACCTGCAAGTACAAGCTGCGGAATACTGTTTTTCTTCCCATAGCCTTCTTCCATCAGACCAAGCATCTTCGGAACAATAACAGCCGGAGAAACTGCGGCTACAACTGCCCCGGTAACTGCCGCTTCTGTAAGAGTCAACCCAAGAAGTTTAGGAGCAATAAGTATCATTGCGGCCATCTCAAAGCACGCTGGAACAAAGCACATAAGTACAGCCGGCCTTCCGACCTTTTTCAGGTCTTTTAAGTCAAGTGAAAGACCTGCTCGCATCAGAATAATAATAAGTGCTGTTTTCCTTATCTGTGTCGATATATCCAGTATCGACGGGTCAATAAGATCCAGTACATAGGGACCAAGTAAAATACCGGTAAACAGCATACCCAGAAGTGCCGGAAGACGGGCTTTTCTGCAGAGCCAGCCTGCTGAAAGCCCTGCAAGTAAAATAAGTGCCAGACTAAGGAACATAAATCACTCTCTCTTTCTGTATATTTACCTTTGATAATTTTTCATAATATTCATATTTTAACACGTCGCAAACCCTTATGTCAATGTGTTAGTTCTCTCACCAGCTAATTCGAATCCTTTTTTAGCAGCAATAACGGCAATAACTTCATTAACCACAGCTGCTGCGGCAATAGTTCCTCTTATTATCATTTTTAAATTTTTTACGAAAAAATCCGGTTGGAATACCCACAGTATCCCCTGTAATAAGAGGCAGAAATATCATTACAGGCATTATTTTCTTCGTCAAAGGATAAATGACATAAATAAACATATACTACATCCGGGGTGATGTATATGGCAAAGCAAGGTATGAAACGCCCGGAACGTGCAAATACGAAACATGAAAAAACCATAGCGCCAGTTCCGGAAATCATGGGAAAGGCAAAGCACGGAAAAGCACATGCAAATCCAATAATTGCAGGTACCAGTTCTCCAGCACAAAAGGTTTACCATACAAAACCTTTTTCGCAGGAAAAACCAGTTTCCGATGTCTATCCGGTTATTGACAATGACCTTGCACGTGACAACGTGGAAAATGACATGACTGCGGCTGATCTGCAGGATTTGTAATGAAAATACTAAACGCCGTCGGGTGATGAAACCTGACGGCGTTAAATTTTCCTGCAATCCAAAGCTTACTGTAATCAAAATCATCTCTGTATCATCATTATGTCTTAGCCGGCAGCTGAGCTGTGATAACTGCAGCAAATACCAGAATACACCCTGAAAGTTCCCTTACCGAAAGAGTTTCTCCCAGAATGAGCCATCCTGAAAGTGCTGCAAATACTGATTCGAGACTCATTATCATAGTAGCAACAGTAGGATCCGTATCTTTCTGGGCTATCATCTGAAGTGTAAACGCTATTCCTGACGAGAGGACACCGGCATAAAGAATGGGAACAGCGGCATTTATGATATTGTTAATATCGGGGTTTTCAAAGATAAACATCATTGGAAAACCTATTATACCTGCAGTTAAAAACTGAAAGCACGACATTATCATAGGATCCGTATTCTTTCCGTTAAAATAATCTATCACTATAATATGAAGTGAGAAAAAAACTGCACTTATAAGAACAAGCGTGTCACCTGGTCCTATGGAAAAATCATTCCTGATACACAGAAGATAAAATCCGGCTACAGCAATAGCTGCACATATCCACACTTTAGACGTAGTTTTCTTCTTCATAAAAAATCCAAGAACAGGAACAATAATAATATACAGTGCTGTTATAAATCCTGCCTTCCCGGCAGTTGTATTACTGATACCAAACTGCTGAAAAGAAGAAGCAGCAAAAAGTACTAAGCCACAGCACGCTCCTCCAAAAGCTGACATTTTAAAATCTGCAGGATGACACTCTTTCTTTTTCCCTTTTTTGATAACCGAAATTATAATAACAAGAACTGCTGCGCCAATAATACTCCGAGAAAACACATAAGTGAAAGGATCAACATAGTTCATCCCCTCACTCTGTGCAACAAAAGCTGATCCCCATATAACAGCCGCAGTCAGAAGCATTATGTTACCGCGTATTTTCCTTAAATTCATTTTTCTCTCCATATATACTTTCTGAGTTCGTCCCAGTGTCCAATATGCAGATACTCAAAATCCGGTACATATGTATCCATTTCCTTTTTAAAATCTGCATTTATCTCCGGATCATCAATATGAACTGTGTACATGCCTGCCGCATGTGCACCTGCAACATCACATATAAGACTATTGCCTGCATACCATACAACTTCAGCATTAAGGTGAGCTTTTCTTAACGCCAATTCAAATATATGTCTCTCCGGCTTTCTAAAGATATATTCACTTGATGTCATCACAAACTCAAACTGATGTTCCGGAAAGAACTGATCAAGTCTTCTATTTAATGTATCAGCTGACCAGCAGAGATTTGAAATAATTCCTGTTCTTATTCCCATTGAATCAAGTGTGCGTAACATCTCTGCAGCACCAGGCATTTCCTTTCCTGCTGACATGCCATTCCACATTAACCACTCCGCTTCTTCAAACGAAACTGAAAGCTTCAGATCAAAGTATTCAAGAACATAGCGCAGAAACGGATATTCATGTATTTCAATAAGATTTCCTCTAAGTTTACGGATATCTTCGAAAAGATCAAGCATAAACTTATCAAGTTCTTCGAGAGTTATATTGTAAGGGTTAGATTCGATAAGCGAATACAGTACTCTGACACTTCCGTGGTTATCCCAGTCTGGTTCATAAATAAGCGTATTACCGTAGTCGAATAACAACATCTTTGGTCTATTTTTCATATGATTCCTCCTGTTTTTTTGAAAGCAACGTTTCTCAAAAAAATCCCAGCTCAATATATTTCTGATACTCCAGCGAGATCTTATAGCTTATTCCAGTTGACTTCTTTTAGCATTTTACAATATGCCGTTTTTCCTTCACTGTTATATCCGCATTTTTTATAAAAACTATGTGTCTTAGGATTGTCCGAACCGGTTATAAGCATCATTTTATAACACCCGTTTTTTAGAGCTATTTCAGCAGCATATTCCAGACAAGCTGCTGCATAGCCATTGCATCTGTGCTCATTATGTGTAACAACATTTTCAATAAGAGCATACGGTGACGCAGATCTCGTAAGATTCGGTACAATAACACAGGTACATGAAGATACAATAACACCTTCTTCCTCACAAACCACTATGTGATAGTCTTCATTGTTTAAAATTTTATTCCATGTAATCCTGAGATCTTCATTATCTTCAGGTATACATATTTCATGTAAATGCATATATAATTCCAGTAAACCATTTAAATCATCAAAAGATGCTTCTCTAATCATAATAACTCCTTAATGTTAATAAACAAACTTACCATTATCCCACTTTCCGAAAATCTCCGGTTTCCTATCCTTGCTCCTATAATACTTAACAACATCTCATGAATAAGGATATCCTTCACCGAGAATACGAAACCTATTCCAGCTTACATACTCAAACAGATGTGGCTGTGAATGGTATCCTCAACGTTTCATTATAGGAATGGTCTATAAAATATGTCTGATATAAATGGATTAAGTTGTTTTCCAATTCACTCATATATAGCTCCTTCTGATAATATTGGATTTTTTACAACAGACATAAGTCTTGTAAACAATTTTTAATGACAATAGATAACTGTTCGTGATAGAGCTTTTTTATTTCATCATATCACGAACAATGCTATCATTTTATTCTTTACATATACTATAAAATCATTTTTCCAGTTTGGTCATAAACTGTGCATCAAACTTTCCTGCTACGCCATTTACCCTTGCGATTACGTGTATATCTTATTGTTACTGAATTACCATTATGAGTCACAGTTTGCAAAACAGAAGAATTCGTTTCTTTAACCCAATTAAAATGACTTGTATTTGAGTAATAATCTGCTGAAACACCATTTTCTAATACAAATTTTCTGATTTTAGGCTGACATCCAGAATGCCTGCTTACCTATTGCATTTCATGGTACTTCATTCAGACAGAAACAGGCAAGAGATAATTTTATGATGATGAATGAGCTGCTGAATGAGGATGTGTGATTAAAAAATAAGGATGTAACGTTGCAACGTCACATCCAGTTAAAACTGATTATGCTGTCTGATTTAATGTTTTTGCAAGTTCATCTACTTCTTCTACCGTAAGTTCGCTTACATCTGCAATCTCATCATAAGAAAGTTTTCCTAAACGAAGAAGTGATATAGCAGTTTTTATACTTTTATCCTTAATAATTCTCTTGTTATTTTCTTCAATAGCTTTGCACATAGTATCAACTCCTTCCGGTGTTTCTTTAAGTTTCCTTGTTTTATCGGCAAGTGGTTTTGTAAGCATATCCTTTGACTGAGAACATCTGAAATCATGCATAAGTTTCGCAAGTTCAGACGTATCATCTTTCTTATCATATGCTGCATTTACATATATTATGTGAGCACCGTCATCAAGTGCAGTTCCGTCTTCTTCACGCCATTCATACTGATATATAACTTTTCCTTTTCCCTTTACATCATTTTCAGTAATGAATATAACATAAGTTTCCGGCAACTTTGAAAAATCTTCTCCTGACTTAAGAAATTCAATATCAAGAGCACTTGAATGATATCTTACTCTCTTTGCAGCTGCACCAGCATCTGCTCTCTGAACTTCAAGATTGATTTTCTTTCCCTTACTGTCAGTTCCTAATACGTCGAGACGTAATGAACGTGACCCTGAAAGGCTGTGCAAATCAAACTGCGTTTCAGATTTTATAATTTTCAGGTCATTTATGCCTGTAATGATACGCAGAACGTACTCAGTCAATGGAATATCATACCTGAAGAGTTCTCTCATAAAGTCATCATCTATCGGGCGATATCCTCTGATAATCTGAAGATTTTTCTCCCGTTCTAATCTTTCCTCTTCAG
>JAEDJV010000066.1 GCA_016296165.1 Oscillospiraceae bacterium
CAGTATAGACTGCGATTTCGAAGACTTTTTCTATGTAGGTATTGATAATAACAAGGCTATGGAGGAAGTAGTCAGACATGTAGTTGAAGAACATGGCATCAGGGAACTGAATTTTGTCAGCGGACCTGATACGAATCCGGAAAGTATAATGCGATTTAATTCATTCAAAAAGGTACTTGCCGAAAATAATATTAAATATAAAGAAGAAGATGTATATCATGGTTCATTCCGTGAGAGAGACGGACAGGCTGCTGTTGAAAAATTCATTCAAAACGGAAATCTGAAAAGAGCAATTATATGCGCAAATGATGCAACTGCTATCGGTGCTGTTGCACGACTTACTGAAAATGGTTACAGAGTTCCGGAGGATGTAATTGTTACAGGATTTGATAATATTTTCAATGCAAGAAATTATTATACACCAATTACTTCTGTTGACCGTCCTCTTAAAAAATCAGGATATATTGCCTGCCAGCAGGTACATAACGCAATACTTGATATTGAGCAGGAGAGAACTGTAATTCTGGAAACACATATGACCAGAAACTGCAGCTGCGGATGTCATACAATTCAGTCTGATGATATAAATCTGTTTAAAAAGGAAACATACGATATCATGGAAATATATCATCAGGATGTTCCGGCGATTAATGCGATGTCATGCAGTCTTGCGGAAAGTGATGATTTTGAGCAGAATATTAATAACCTGAAAAAATACATTGAACAGATTAAGTGTGAAAAATTTTATCTTTGTCTCTGTGATGACTGGCTTGGCGATGGTAACCTTGAAAGTCATCAGAGTTATCTGACCGAGGGATATACTGAATATGTTGAAGTACCGCTGGTGTACTGTAACGGAAAATTCGGAAAGCTGGACAAATTTGGAGCATATATGATGCTGCATGACCTTCAGATTGATACTGAATGCAGCAAGAACTATTATTTTTCACCTCTTCATTTTAATGACCGATGTCTTGGTTATTCGGTAGTATGTAACAGTAATTTCCCTCTGAAAAGTCCGATGTATCACACATGGATTATCAATATATGTAATTCTATAGAAAACATCAGAAAACAGATTTGTCTGGAAAATGCACTGAAGAAGCTTAATTCACTATATGTAATCGATCCGCTTTCTCAGATATATAACCGCAATGGCTTCCGTGAACATGCTGACACTTATCTTTCCAGGTGCGTCAGGGAAAGAAAACCTTTGATGATAATGTTTGCGGATATGGATGGAATGAAGTACATAAACGATAATTTTGGTCATAAAGAGGGCGATAGTGCTATAAAAAATATGGCTGAAGCTGTAAAGCGTTCATGTATAGATAATGAGATATATGCCCGTTTCGGCGGAGATGAGTTTATTATTTTTGGTTTTGATTATACTGAAGAAAGAGCTTATATTCTGGCTGAAAGAATACAGAGAAATATAAAAGAGTATAATGACTCATCTGAAAAACCATATCTTATCGCAGCAAGTATTGGCTGGCAGATTGATTATATGGATGATGAATCACAATTCCATATGATTATAACAAAAGCCGATCAGAAGATGTATCGTGAAAAGAAAAATAAACCTAACAGAAGAAAATAAAAAATAATGCTCACCTTACCCAGGTGAGCATTATTTTTTATGTTTTAGATAAATTTTTTAACTTTTGGAAGGAATATAAGGGATGATTGAACCTGCAAACTGTGCAATAGGCATAGTCTGGAGCCATACTCGTCCTGGTCCGGTTACTTTTGTATTGAACAAACCTTCACCGCCAAAAAGAACGTTTCCAACCCCCTTAACTTTATCAATACTGATGGAAACTGTTGATTCCATGGCTGCAAGGTATCCGGTATCAATAAGAAGAGTCTCTCCCGGAGCAAGAACACGTTCAATAACTGAACCGTCTATTTCGAGGAAAAGCATTCCGTTTCCTGTGAATTTCTGCATAATAAAACCTTCACCACCAAATAAACCAGATCCAACTTTCTTGTTAAGAAAAACTTCGAAGTTTATTGAAGGTTCAGAGGCGAGATAAGCACCTTTTTGTGCGATAATACAATTCCCACCTGAAAGATTAAAAGGAATAATTGTTCCCGGACAGTTTGTTCCAAAAGTAATTGAACCAGGCTGTTTGTAAGCAGTGTATGTATTGTGAAAGATGGACTCACCTGTAAAAGCTTTTGTAACCATCTTTCCTAAACCACCTGTAGATGTTTCCATTTTCATGTTTTCTGTCATCCATACCATAGCGCCTTTCTGACAGTTAATTGATTCACCCGCAGACAAATCACAGCTAATTATCGGAAATGGTGAGCCTGTGATGTTATAATTCATAAAAATTTCCCCCTTGTTATCTATGAAAAAATAAAATATAATAGTTTGATTATACATTATATAAACAATTTTGTCAATATTTTTTGACGATTTATGAAAAAATATTTACGTCAAATAATTGGTTGGAATTAGTGTATATAAACAAAAAAAAATAATATTTGTATTTTCTTTTGTTGACTTAATTGTTTTCAAATGATATAATAATTATAGTATATTAATCAGGGGGGATTGAATATGGGCAAAAACAAGTCAAGTATGAAAAACACAGTATTTATCGTATGTTTTATCGCCATGGCTGTAATTTTACTTTTAATATGTATTTTTATGTTTGGCATGACTGATAAAGGCGATGAGTCAACTATCAGCGATGATACTTCGTATCCTGTAGTGACAGAGGATACTTTACCTGTTACTTCAGAAGCTGAAATTACTGAAACAGATACGGAAGAAATAACCGAGGTTACAGAGGAAAAAACAAAATCGCTGGCATTTTCCGATAGCAACTCAGAACTCCGCGATATCAATGCTGTACTGGATAAAGAAAAAAATAAAACTTACAGAGTAAATCTGTCTGAAATAGCTGATGAATGGGATGTAATTACATCGTTTACTTTTTACTTCAGTTCCGCTGACGGAATCAGCAATATGGGCTTAACAAAAATAGGTTCAGGGGTATCAGTTTCTGAAGACTGTCCTTATGCGACGGATGAATTATGGTACCAGCCGGAGGATTTTTCTATTGAAAATCAGGGAACACAGTCTATGGTAAAATGGGATATTCCTGAAGATGTCAGATTATATATTAATATCGCAGACGGTAAACTTATGTTTGGATATTGGTGGAGTGATATTGATTCTGTAAAGCTTGACAGAATTGTATGTGAAAAAATGTCTATTCTCAATGTTTCCTGTGACGGTGAGAAAAATATTGAATGTAAAAAGCAGCTCTCATATTCTGAAACTTCAAACGTTATTTCTGTTCCGGTAAGAGATCTGATAAGTGAAAACGAAACTATTCAATCTATAGATTTTTCGTTCACAGGATCGGGAGGAGATTCCAAATGTGATTGTTCAGCATATTTTTCTGTAAATACAGCTGAAGGTGTGTACACGTCAAGGATAGCAGGAGTGCAGGAAAGCGGCAATGTTTTTAATCTGGCTTGGATAATACCAGAGGATGTATTAAAAAATATTGACTATAACTCAGATTTTGAGATTAATATTATGGAGAGTTCTGTTTCAGAATTGACTCTCGATAAGATTCGTGTTCAGTGGAGTGAAAAAAAATAAGTAAAAAGATACAGGTTAAAATTCAGGCCTGTATCTTTTTTTATATTAAGGAATAATTTTACTGTGACTATGATATAAATATTATATAGAATATCAGGGGATGATAGATATGTTTAGTCAAATCATTGCCGAAGCAATGAAAAGCTTGTTGTTTTTTGCACTTCATGTTGAAAATATAAATGCGTTTCCAAAACCATTAAGTAAATCAGATGAAGAAAAATATTTTCGTCTGATGAATGAAGAAAACAATAAAGAGGCCAGAAATATTTTAATAGAACATAATTTGCGTCTGGTGGCTCATATAATAAAAAAATATTATTCTAAATCACGAGATCAGGAGGAACTTATTTCAATAGGGACAATAGGGCTGATTAAAGCGGTTTCTACATTTAACTGTGAAAAAGGGAGCAGATTTGCTACATATGCAAGCCGTTGTGTTGAAAATGAGATTCTTATGTATTTCAGACAGCAGAAAAAAACGGCAGGAGATATCTATATCGATACACCAATAGATACAGACAAGGACGGAAATCAGCTTACACTTATGGATATACTTGCGGACGAACGTTCAGTTACCGAAGAAGTAGAACTTCTGATTAATTCAAAAAAACTGTATAGTATAATAAAGGAGTGTCTTGATAGCAGGGAAATGGAGATTGTATCGATGAGGTACGGACTTTTCGGATATTCTCCTCAAACTCAGAAAGAAGTAGCTGATAAACTAAATATATCGCGCAGTTATGTATCTAGGATTGAAAAAAAGGCACTTAGCAAATTAAAGAAGAAAATGTAATGAAATATTTCTTATATCAAGTCAGGTATGCAGCAAATTTTATTGACTTAAACCTCGTAATTATGGTAATATAATGGTGATACCTAATCTTGAAGTGCTTACAGTTTAATCAAATGAGGTATTTTGAACCCATTTGATTAAAGGTTTTTATTATGTACATTTGGGTTTACAACATATATGAACAGATACGCTATATCTTTTACAATTGAAAAATGTTAATAAAGAGTTTACAGCCGGTGTACTGTAAACTTTTTTCTTTCAAATAATCTTGAATTTTTTCATAGAGTATGTTATCATATAGATGTATCAGAAAGATATATGATACAGAAAGGGGCAAGGGACTTATGGATAAGCATACGATTATCTGGGCAGTTATTTTTGTTTTGGCTGTTATTATTGAGATGGCTTCTATGCAGCTTATTTCGATATGGTTTGCATTTGGAGCACTCATCGCTTTTTTGGTATCGTTCTTTCTCCCGTTTGGATATCAGCTCGCTGTGTTTGTTATAGCGACCGGACTTCTGCTGATTTCTACCAGACCGTTACTTAAGAAGCTAAAAAAACCAATAGTTCCAACCAATCATGAACTTGATGTCGGCCAGACGGCTTTGGTTATTGAAGATATCAATGTTTCAGAAAATACAGGGAGAGTCAGACTTAAGGGAGTTGACTGGAATGCTGTTTCTGAAAACGGTGAACTGATTGGAAAGGATGAATCTGTGGTAGTCAGAAAAATCCAGGGAACAAAACTTATTGTCTCAGCAAAAAACAGCTCAGATGATAAAAACAAGGAAAAGACAGTACTTTGATTAGTATCTGCAGTGAAGAAAACATTTTTGTCAAACAGAAAGGTAAAGGGTAATTAGCAATGGGTACTTATATTATTATCGGTGTTATAATTTTCATTTTTATCATTATTATTTCCTGCATTAAGATTGTTCCGCAGGCGCAGGAATATGTAGTAGAAAGACTTGGTGCGTATTATGCTTCGTGGACAACAGGACTTCATTTTTTAATTCCGTTTTTTGATAAGGTTGCCAAGAAGATTTCTATAAAGGAACAGGTTGTTGATTTTAAGCCGCAGCCGGTTATCACAAAAGATAATGTAACAATGCAGATCGATACAGTAGTATTCTTTCAGGTAACAGATGCAAAGCAGTATGCGTACGGTGTTGAAAAGCCAATGGCAGCTATTGAAAATCTTACAGCAACAACACTCAGAAACATAATCGGTGAACTTGAACTTGATGCAACACTCACATCAAGAGACTTCATTAACACCAAGATTACTGCTAAGCTGGATGAAGCTACAGACAGATGGGGAATTAAAGTTAATCGTGTTGAACTGAAGAATATTCTTCCTCCAAGAGAAATTCAGGATGCAATGGAAAAGCAGATGAAGGCTGAACGAGAAAGACGTGAAAAGATTCTTCAGGCAGAGGGTGAAAAGAAGTCAGCCGTACTCGTGGCAGAAGGTGAAAAGGATTCACAGATACTCAGAGCACAGGCAGAAAAAGAAGCTCAGATTCTCAAGGCGCAGGCTGAAAAGGAGGCAATGATTCTTCGTGCCGATGCTGCAAGAGAACAGAAGATTCTTGAAGCTACCGGTGAAGCTAAGGCTATTGAACTTGTACAGCAGGCACTTGCAGAAAGTATCGTGAAACTTAACGAAGCATCACCGAGTGAGAAAGTTATTACACTCAAGTCTCTTGAAGCATTTGCAAAGGCAGCTGACGGAAAGGCTACAAAACTCATTATTCCAAGCGAGATACAGGGTATAGCTGGTCTTGCAGCCGGAATAAAAAGCGTTGCAGCGACTGTAGACGAGAATAAATAAATCTACTGTTTTACTGGTTATATTTTTAAACGGACTTTCGGAAAAACCGATAAGTCCGTTTAATTATTCAATAAAAAAGAGTGATGATATGAAAAAAATAAAAAAATTTCTTAGGATAGTATTTAATCGCCGTGCACTTATCATTTTAATACTATTATTTCAATTAGGAGTATTTTTCCTATCGATAATAGGACTCAGTAAAAATTATGCATGGGTTTATGTGGTGTTTACACTTCTGAGTGTTGTTGTTGTTTGTGTAATTTTAAATAAGCGAACTAATCCTGCATATAAGCTTGCATGGATTGTACCGACTTTACTTATGCCTGTTTTTGGCGGTATAGTTTATCTTATTTACAGTACGCAGACAAGTCTTAAATTATTTAAAAAACTTACAGTTAAACGGCTTAAGGATACTGAGAGATATCTTGAACAGGATAATGATATTTTAAGCGAAATAGATGATGTATATACCAGAAACCTCGTGAAGTATATGAATCACAAAGGCGTGTATCCTATATATAAAAATACTTCTGTAAAATATTTTGGTTTGGGCGAAGAAATGATTGACGCACTTAAGGAAGAACTGAAAAAAGCAGAGCATTTCATTTTTATGGAATATTTTATTATATCCAGGGGAAGAGTTTGGGACGAAATACTTGAGATATTAAAACAGAAAGCATCAGAAGGCGTTGATGTCAGAGTACTGTATGACGGAATGGTTACTCAGTTAAACGACAAAGTTCTTCATGCTAATAATATCAAATGCAAAGCATTCAACAGATTTACACCATTTGTTTCATCAGTTCAGAACAATAGGGATCACAGAAAAATAGCAGTAATAGATGGTCACACAGCCTTCAATGGCGGAATAAACCTTGCAGATGAATATGCCAATATTACTAGTCGTTTTGGTCACTGGAAGGATACTGCTGTGATGCTAAGGGGAGACGCTGTATGGAGCTTTACGGTAATGTTTCTTCAGATGTGGGAGATTATAGCTGCTGATGAGGATTACAGGGAACTTTACGGGCCGGAAAAGTATGGGGTATCAGAAATTGAAAGTGATGGATTTGTAATGCCATATGGTGATGCTCCAACTGATGGTGAAAATATCGGAGAACTTGTTTACCTGGATATAATCAATAAGGCCAGGGATTATGTTTACATAACTACTCCGTATCTTATACTTGATAATGAAATGATAACAGCACTTGGTTTTGCTGCAAAAAGCGGTGTGGATGTCAGAATAATTGTTCCGGGAATACCGGATAAATGGTATTGTTACTGCATAGCCCAGTCGTATTACAAGGACCTTCTGGATGTAGGAGTAAAGGTATATGAGTATGCGCCTGGTTTTGTACATGCCAAAAATTTTGTGTCTGATGATAGTAAAGCAGTAGTAGGTACCATAAATCTTGATTACAGAAGCTTATTTCTTCATTTTGAGTGTGCAACATTTATGTATGGCAGCTCTGCGGTGGGTGAGATAAAAGAAGATTTTTTTAAGACACTTGAGAGTTGCAGAGAGATTGATTATGAGTATATAAAAAATATTCCATTTTTAAAGAAAGTAGTTAATGGAATCTTAAGAACTCTTGGACCTTTGCTTTAATAAAAAAAACCGGATTTT
Source organism: Oscillospiraceae bacterium (assembly GCA_016296165.1). Taxonomy (GTDB): domain Bacteria; phylum Bacillota; class Clostridia; order Oscillospirales; family Ruminococcaceae; genus HUN007. The sequence continues at coordinate 7,886 of JAEDJV010000066.1, forward strand.
TTTGAAAATCCGGTTTTTTATTAAATTGATTTTATTAATTTTTAGGACCTAAGTGTGTTGCTTTCTTTGAAACAAACTGTTTAAGAAGTGCAAGGTCAGCTGTGTTAATTTCATTGTCATATGAAACGTCAGCAACTTTCATCTGTCTATCATCAAATTTCTTTTCTTTAAGCAGATAGAGTGAAAGTTCTGAAAGATCGGTCATGTCAACTTCACCACTATCGTTGATATCACCATAGAGGAGTGAAGTGGTACCGCCATTTTCCTTAGTAGTAGTTGTTGTTGTTTCAGATGAAGAAGTAGTAGTGGATGTTGTCGTCTCTGAAACAGATGTATTAGTTGTTGTTACTGGTTTTGTTGTAACAGTCGTAGGTGTAGTTACATCAGGTTCGTCATCTGAAGGAACTGAGCCATCTGGTTCTGTACCCCATACAAGCTTGTCGTTTACATACATTGTGATATGATCGTTGAGAGAATCTTCACTCTTAAGGCTTGTTGCCTCTTCAACACCCTTGTAAGACCAGTCGTTTGAAGGATCCCAGCAGCCCTTTGTTGGTTTGCCGTCAACAGCGTCAGGAATTGAGATTCTGAACTGAACTTCATCTCTGTGTTCGCTCTGTCCTGTTGGCATGATAGCTCTGCCGTCTTCAAATTTGATTTCAGCATAGTATGTATTGCCTGAAGGATCACCTTCGTATTTGAAAGGACCATTAGCTACAGCATATCCCGATTCACCTTCTGAATACTGCTGTGATTTTGCTTCAATCTTGATATCATCGATTGAAAGACCTCCGTCAAGTATTTCGGAAACGTCGAAGAAGTAACGGAATGAGATATTCTTTTCAACTCTTGCCGGCCATGCTGTATGATTCATGCTCCATGTTTTGAGTTCGGTATAACTGTCTCCCTTACCGTTAAGAACTGCAGCAACTTCCCATTCAGCCCACTTTGGCTTTTCAACAGGAGGGAAGTCAGCAAGCGGCTTACCGCCAAAATCAGCAATAAGTGCGCAAAGTTCAGCAGTAAATCCGGCGTTGTAATCGATAGCTACTTCTGAGTTCTGATAAGAATCAACCTTATCAGTATATGTGCCATCCATGTTTGGACCGCCTACAAGGGCACCGTAAAGTGTATGTGCGTATTCTGTCTGCCATGAATCACCGCCGGTTGCTTCACCTAATGAAGGTGCTGTACCAAGCTCGTTCCAGTGGTCATCGTGAATACCGCTGGCTGTTCTGTGGTGGAATGCCTTTGGATTGTTCTCGCCCATACCAAGAACGTAGCTCATGCCGAGATCATTGTCACCAAAGCAGTAATCCATAGTGAATTTTGCAAAATCATTGTATTTTGTACAGAGATCTGAGTCATCTTTGAAAATAGTGTCACATGCAAGTGAAGCAAGGAATGCAGTTGTTGTGGCATGTCTTAATGAACCCCACTGGAAAAGCCATGAGAGACCATCAGGAGTTTTGTTAATTGTTTTTCCGCCGTATCCTGTTGTCCAGTATTCGAGGTGTTTTTTTACCTGCCCTGCCCACTGTTTATCGCCTGTGTTCTGTGCATAGAGAAGCATAGCTCCCTGCGTTGTATCATCCCAGCAGTGGCCCCATGTAAATTTCATTTCTTCAGACTGCTGTTCCTTGTCAAGATGTTCAACATAGCTGTCTGCCTTTGCAAGAAACTCCTTCTCACCAGTAGCTTTATAAAGCCAGTTTGCTGCAAAGAAGAGGTCATCATAAAATGATGATGGCTTGTAATACGGGTGTTCCTGTTCATCTTCGCCAAGAATCTTTTCTGCGTCTGCTCTCTTGAAGAGGTCTTTTGCGTGTTCAAGATAAGTCTTGGCTGTATCAGGATCTGAATCCTTGTAAACCATATAACCTGCTGCAAGAGCACAGGCCATCTGTCCTTCTATAGAACTATCCTGACATGTGTATGACGGACGTGGATCAGAACCGCCTTTAAGTATGTACTTAGGCATATAAACTTCGGCACTGCCCCACCAAACGTGGTCAAAAGCACCTTCGCCAATCATATAAACGATCTTATCGCCCAGATCACAACCTACGAGGTAGTCAAGACCCCATTTGAGGTTTCTCTTGTAGAGATCTCCAAGACCTGCATTTTCTACTGCGTCGCCGTATTCGATAAGGCCCCACGCAAGAAGAGTAGCTGAGTATGCGTTTGTCAGAGCAAACTTAAGATGGTCACCGGCATCAAACCAGCCGCCTGGCACTTCGTCATTTTCCATACTGTTTCCACGCCATGAAACGCTGTTCCATTCAGGGAGAACACCAGCCTGCTGAACTTCATAGAAAAACATTGATTTTTGAAGTGCTTCTGCATAGTTGTAGTTTCCTGCGGCCTTTACATCGTTAAGTTTTGTTTTTTCACCTAAGACTGAAACACATGATGCAGCCATTGTGATTGCTGTAACTGAAGAAATAATTCGTTTAGTTAATGAATTCAATTTAAATTCCCCTTTCAGATTGAAAAAATTTATTAAAGAACCAATAAATCTGTTTTACCTGACCTTGTAAACACAGTATTACCTATATAATATTATACCAGTATATTTGAAATATTTCAACAGAAAAAATACTTATAAATGAATATTTTTCTGTAAATTACTGTTCCGGATCAATTTCAGAAATTCTATGGTAAATATTCTGCATGCGGAGATCAGTATCGTTTATAGTTTCAGCCAGTACCTTCAGTTCATTGGAAAGTTCATCCGGTACCTTACTTTTGGTTTTATAGTGAAGCTGATGTTCAAGTGAAGCCCAGAAGTCCATAGCTATTGTTCTGATCTGAATCTCTACAGGAACAATTTTTTTACCTGTGGATAAGTAAACCGGGACGGTTATTATAAGATGAAGACTTCTGTAACCGCTTGGTTTAGGATTTTTTATGTAATCTTTCCGGTTAAGAATTTTTATGTCATCATGCATGGAGAGAAAATCAGCGATCAGATAGATATCTTCAATATAATGGCATATTACACGTACGCCTGCAATATCATGAAGGTTTGAAATGATTGATTCTGCTGTGATAGGGATATTTTTTTTAATGAGTTTCTGTGTAATGCTCTGCGGGGATTTTAAACGGCTTGATATACTGTGGATTGGATTACGGGAAAATCTTGACTGAAACTCACTGTCGATAATTTCCAGTTTTGTTTCGACCTGATGAATTGCGGAGTCGTACAGGTGGTTAATCTGTATAAACCCGTAAAACTGTTCTATAAATTTTTCCACATCAATATTAAATGGATTCTGGTTATTGCTTACAGAAATGCTAAATTCCATGTTGTTTGTTCCTCTTTCTTTTATTTGTATATAGTTGATTATAGCATAGTTTGGATGGATTTTCAACCGCTTCTACAAAAAATGGGAACAGCTCGCTATTGACTTATTTCGAGACTTTCATAGTTGACAATTCGTTCGTAGGCGTATAATCGTATTTAGTTGAATATCAAAGAGGCATATCACGGAGGCGTTTTTTCAAAAGACATATACGCAATCCTTTTGAAACTGTTTTGTACTACTGATATATAACAACTTTTTTTCGATAAAGAGTTATCTGGTGCTTACAACTGCTGGTCTGCTTGCAATTGACAAAATTAAACCAGGTGATAAGGTTATTTCAACTAATCCTGATACGCTCGAAACAAGTGAAAAAACTGTCTTAGAAACATACATCCGCAAGGTGGACATACTCGTTCATCTTGTAATCAACGGTGAGGAAGTTATCACTACAGACAATCATCCGTTTTATGTGCAGGGCAGAGGCTTTATTGAGGCTGGTAGGCTTCTTGTGGGTGATAAGCTTGTTAGTGTTAATGGTGATGATTTATTAATCGAAAAGTATAAGATTGAAGAATTCGAATTATCTGTAAATGTATATTAATGGGCAATTACAAGAGGCGTTCAGTCTTTCTTTATCAGCTATAAAACTTGATGAGAATTGTGCAGATGCGTATTAGTGTGCTGCTAACGTGTGTATGTCACTCAGCAGATACGAGGATGCAATTGAATATTACCAAAAGTTGTAAACTGCGATCCGAACAACGGAAACCGTTATTTCAGCCTTGGATATGCTCAGGCAAGCGTAAATAAGATTGCTGAAGACATTCAGAATTTTGGCAGATGAACTGGGATTGAATGAAGAGGCTTTTTTGCCTGTTGGTACCGGTTAGCGCTTACATTCTAAAAGCTTATTTGAAATTTAGGGTTGACTATTTTTATTTTTTTGATATAATATATTTATCATAAGACATTGTTACTTTTAACTTAACTGTTTTAGGGGGTATCTATGGGAATGCTTGCTCAAACTTTTATCGAAGCTATAATTCAGATAATCATTTTTACGTCTGTTCCTTTTTTGTGGTGGTTGATATCTTCAAGAAAGAAAATAGGTTTCTTTGAGTGGATGGGTTTGAAAAGATTCGATAACTCTAATTCTAATAAAACCTTACTTTGGGTTGTTTCTGTTGCTTCCTTTTTTCTTTTACTATCTATTTTGATGCTTTACTTAGTCCGCAATGTGCAAACCGCTACATCTGAATTCAGTGGAAAAGGTATTGTTGCCATTCCTTCCGTTTTAATATATGCTGTTTTGAAAACATCTCTTTCTGAAGAATTATTGTTTCGAGGATTTCTTTTAAAAAGAATATCAAATCATTTTAATTTTACAATTGGAAATCTGATCCAAAGCATTCTATTTGGGCTTATGCATGGCGTAATGTTTTTTAAAATCAACTTTATAATTGCTATAATATGTATTTTATTTACCGGAATAATCGCTTGGTGCATGGGATTTATAAATGAGAAAAAATCCAATGGATCAATTCTTCCAAGTTGGTGTATTCATGCAATAGCTAACATCTTTTCAGGCATTTGCTCTGCAATTACATTATTTTGATTTAAACTATTGATTCTTTCTGTTTGATTGTTTTATAGCAGATGTGATATTATGAGATTCAGTGCAAGCGTGAAATTGATAAATTGGTATTTATGGAGGAAACATAATGACTTCAAAAAATGTTTTTGTTGGAAACTGGTCTTATATAATGCCTGAT
>JAEDJV010000067.1 GCA_016296165.1 Oscillospiraceae bacterium
AACGATTCTGCTGCTCATGAACATAGTCTGTTCTGATTCTTGCAATTGTATCAGGCTGATAGCGGTGCATATAGATAAGAGCCTTAAATCCATTTTTCTTTCCGCTGTCAAAGAGCCAGTAGATAGGGCGTTTCTGATAAATTTTACAGTGATCTGCAAAGAAATCATTGATAAAGTATTTTCTGATAATTTCTCTTGGAGAACCTTTTCCACCTAATGCATCAGCGATGAACTTTAGATTTTCTTCAAGTGTTTCTTCGCCGTATACTGTCTTAACAAAAGCAATAAATCTTTCTGTTATATCATCCTTGAAATATTCATCATCGGATATTGGGATTATATTGTGTTCGGATGGAATAAATGATTTATATTTAGCATTATCCCATTCACCACCGGCAAATGCAAGTCCGTCGACATCAAGTGAGTAACGACCAAACATGCAGCCTACTGCATAAGAAATGAAACTCTTGATGTCTCTTGTAAGGTCTGCTTTTCTAACTGTTACATCTTTATCTTCTACTTCAGGCGTAAGCTCATCCTGTATTCCGTAAATATCAATGAAAATTCGATTCAGTTCTTCTTCATTGGCTTTTAGTTTGTTGAAACGTTCTTCACATTCAGACAACCATTTACTATATGAATCTGAAATTGTTTTTTCATCGTTGATAAATGGATGTTTTTCAAAATTCCAACTGGTTTCAAAGCTGTCCCAATCTTCCTTAGATATTGTAATATTTTGTATTACTATTTCTTCAATTTTGGGTTTTCTTTTCTGTTCAATAAGATGTGGCAAATTATCGAAATCGCCAAGTTTGAAATGCATTGTTGGATTTAGTAATTTAGATATTTCATTAACGAATTTTGTATTAAAAAAGCCTAGAAAATAATACTTCATATCATCAGGGACAAATGTAACTGCTGCAGAAGAATCGAACAAAAATCCATTAGGAAAATACCTAAATGAAACAGCACCTGAAGTAATATCATTCCAGCAAATATGCTCTTTAAAATTCCACTCTAAATTGAAATTGTGCGCCCATACTCTTTTCCCATCTGGATGCATTGTTGTTTGAAGTTCATAACCATCATTATACCAATTTACAATGTAATCTTGATTACCATACCATTTCCTATATAGTCCACCTTTATTATAGGGAAACCAAACTAATCCTGATTCTTTTGCTTTTTCCCTTGTACATTTAAATCCTATCTTATTGTAACTAACCTCAAACCATTCTCTCAAGTACTTTTCATTATTACCAGTAGTAAGCCCCATTCTAGGATTTGTTTTTCCTTGGATAGTATTCTTAAATGCTTTAACAAAATTCTCACTCACCCAATAAGCCACAGGTGAACCAGGGATTTTTGAGAAGTTTTCTGATGAAACTTGTGAAAATCTATTTTTCATAATAGGAAATTCAATAGGTTCATCATTAACAATATCATCAAAAGTTATATGATTATAAGTACCTTTAAATCCTTTAATATTTATATTTTTTACTATTGAAACTGCTGTACCAAAAGCAATTCCCATAACCATATTTTCCATATGCATAAGATTGGTTATCGTTTTTGAAGCTATTATCTTAGTACGCATAGTTTCAAAGCTTGACAAAAACATCCAGGATTGCATTGTAACCATACAATTATAGCCTGATAATTTAGAAAGCGATAATCCACGTTCAATAAAACACGCAAACAAATCAGATTTACTATCTGAATATTTCTTTTTCACAAAATCAGAAAGCAGATTATTCATTCCGCTACCACCCATATATGGCGGATTAGTACAACAAATATCATATTTCTTAGAAAGCATCTCCGCAACCTGAATAAGCGGAACAATATCATCTTCAACACCACTCTGATAAAGACTTGATTCACCCTTAACTTCTTCTATTCTTCTGTACATCGCTTCAAAATCAACATCAGAAACCGTTATCAGCGAACCATATTCCTTTGCATCATGCATCTCAGAAACAATCGTATCAAAATCAGCTTTTAACTTATTGTCTCCGTTTACAAAATAATCGGCAACAAAATTATCAATATCATTGCTCTCAACAATAGCATGAATATGCGGATTAATCTCTCTCGTAAAAATTCTTCTGTCATACTGACGAGCCTTCATCATAACAGAAAAATACGCAAGCTGAGCTGCTCTGTCATCGATATCAAGACCGTAAAGATTGTTTTCAAGAATCATACCAGCAGCTTCTCTTGCGCTGTAGCCGTATGATTCGTATATCTGAACAAGAACATCGAACATATAAACAAGAATATGACCTGAACCCATACATGGATCAATACACTTAATATCTTCCGGTTTCATATCAGCATATTCTTTTCTTATCTCAGTAAGCTTTTCCTGTACTTCAGGCTCCTGCTCTGCTTCTTCAAGGTAATATTTCCATTCAGCATTCTCCGGCTTACCATGACCTTCAGTCCATAATCTTCCCAGAGAATTCTCAACCATATATCTTACAATCCAGTCAGGAGTAAAAAGCTGAGTAGCAGCAGGAATATTTTCCTTTGTAATCTTAATATTTTTCTTAAGTCCTTCAAAAACTTTATCTTTAGGCTCCGTATTATAATACTGATACAGCCATCCAATAATCTGCACCTGATCATTCCAGTCCTCTTCAGGAATAAGTGTAATCATCTGCTCAATTACACTTCCTTCTCTCAGAAGATTATCCGGGAAAAGAAGATCTGTATAATCAGAAATCTTTTTAAACATTCCCGGCAGTATCTTCCCTAAGTCATTGCACTGCGTAATCAAAAGATACTTATAAAGCTCCTCAGTCTTATTTGCATCCTTATATTCATACACCTTATCCAGATCAAGTCCGTCAATCTCAAGATTAATAGCCTCATCTATAATCTGCGGCTTAAATTCATTCTGGTCATTTGTAAATACACGAACATGACTTGGAAGATAAGCATTAACTTCCATATAACGAAGCGCAGTAAAACGGTTAAACCATGTATAAGCTGCTTCCTCCATAGCCTGCTGATATCCGTCTTTCCTGATTTTAGCTATAAGTGAACTACGCTGAGACTTTTCACGTGCGGACAGCACTACCCCATTAATACTGTCTGCTTCAGCATCACCAAAATCAGTCTCAGAAATACCATACTGAAGTGCTTTCTGACTCACACGAGCTATCAGCTCTCGTCTTGCCCATACAGCATATTTTTTTATCGCATTCTTATCCATAACAATAACCCCTTACTTTAATTCTATTCCGTCACAGTTCTTCATAAGTGTCCTAAGCTGCTCACGAATCTCTTCAACATACTTGTCAAGTTCTTCCTCAGTTTCAATCTTCTTAACCGGGAAGATAACCTGCCTGTTGTACGACTTAATAACCTTCTTTATTCTTTCCGTTCCCGGATTAGGCTGCGGTTCAATTACCGGCTTAGGCTTCATTACAAGCTCTATCTTACGGCATGCATCATCCTTGTGATGAATCATGGCAGGAACAAGTCCGTCAAGTAAAGCAAGACTTTCAAGTTCATATATGCGTTCTATCTGCTGATCATAGAATAAATCAGCCTTTTCAGATACATCCTGACATTCCTCTTTAGTGCCGGCTTCAGTATGAACCTTGGCTCTGCACTGACGTACTATTTCCAGAAGCTCTTCTCTCTTACTTTCAAGAAGTTTATTATGACCTTCACGAACCTTCTTCATAAGTTCGTTCAGTTCCGGAATACTCTTGTAATCAAACTTAGTATTTACTACAATGAGAAGACGGATTCTGTTAAGTGCTTTATCCGCTTCTTCATGGGAAAGATAATTTAAGTCATTATGTAAATCATCGAGCATTTTAGCTGCAGCATCATAAACCTGTACCTGACTTCTGAAGAATTCCTCAACCTTCTGAACGCTTTCCTTGTTATCATCAAGATCATCCTGTTTATTAATAACAGCTGTAACAAGTGCAGTATTATCCTTCTGCTGTGAAAGCACCTCACCGACAAGTGTTATCGATTCTTCTACCAAACGCCTGTCCGGATATTTTTTGCCAGTATATTTTCCTAAAAGCTCTTCAAAATGTGACTTCTGTGCTGAAAACTTATCAACTATAAATGATACCAGTCCGTCTTCATCAACCGGAACATCCATAGTATCAAAATACTCACGAAGGAATTCACGTGCTTCCTTCATTTTTGCTGCATTAACGACTTCACGTATTTTTACAATAGTCTTACCTGTCTCAGACTTCTTACGAAGCATATCAGGTAATTTAGGATCTGTCGGCTGAATTGTATTTCCGGCATATTTTACAGTAACTTTTTGATTTTTAATAAGAAGAGCAACAACAGCTGCAATATCGATTTCTCTCCAGCCATATGGAACCGCCTGATAACGTGACTGTATGTCAGCCATGGATGTAGGCAGTTTCTTTCTGTTCTGTATTTCAAGATATTCCTCAACCTTTGCTGCTGCATCCTGATTAGGAGCAGAGCCTGAGATGCTGAGCTGTCCGGTAAGAATATCTGTTATATCATCATCAGTGTCAGCGTTTCTGTCAATCAGGTTAAGTCCGCTGTATACATGAGCAACAAGATATTCAAGAGCCTGATTAATCTTTGATTTTGCATCGCCCTTGACGGAAAGCTTTTCACCTTCTGCATAATACTCTGCATTTTCAATGGCAGCAATTAACTGCTGCTTAGCTTCCTTTTCATATCTGTTGGCTTCTTCCTGCTTCTTCTGAATAATGTCAATTACAGACTGTGGCGGCTGCGTATACAGTTTCTGCTTGGCATATAACCTTATTTTTGCTGAAAGCTCAATCAATTCATAATAACGGGTTTCTGCAAGAACAATAATTGCCTCGCCCTTTGACAAGGCCATAAGAGACATTGCATCTTTTTCTGTTGCGTCTGTAGCAACAGTCAAAAATTTCAGATTCATGCCTTCAACTGACTGACCAACAACAACTGTGTCTACAATATGATTATATGCAATATCATATTTCTGATATTTAAATTTCTTATCTGTGTAAATATCATCATAAATAACACTACCGATATGAGATACTATTTTTGAAGTATCTACAGGAGTGTTTTTTATTTCTCTTTCTACATCCTGCTCTTCATCAGTAAGGAAGTTATACTTGTTAGCGTTAATACCAACATAGTTCTGATCACAAAGTCTTCCGAGTGACTTAGTTATTTCCTCTCTGAGAATAACCTTGTCAACGTCGATTTTTTCAGCCATAAGGATCAGAATATTGTCTATGGTTGCATTAACGTCATTGTCTATATATCGTAATAAATACAGAAGCTTAAGAACTTTTACGTCATACTGTTCTATGCCGTCACCTGCATCAGCAGCTTTCTGACATCTCTCTACAACAAGTCTGATTGACGAATCAAGGGATGAATGAAGAGTATCATAAAAACGATAAAAAGGTATAAGTGAAAATTCATCATCGTTCTGGATTTTCTGTACTGTCTCCTGAAAACCGGAAATCATAGAACGTTCACCGTTTGAAAGATTTTTTCCGGCATTTCCATGTCTTCTGATTTCAGTATATACCTTCTGCATAAGAATAAACTGATATGGTACAAACGGATAGTTCTTTACAAAATCATTAGTTCCTGTATAACCCTTGATATCCATCATAGCCTGATTTTCATCATATTTAAAACTGAACAGGCTTCTTATTTCAGCTGATTTCTTATCATACAGAGCTTCAAGTTCAGGAATAACTTCAGATTTCTTTCTGAGAATTCTCTTCTGTATTACTTCATCTACAGAAGATGACGAAAGTGAAAGCATAGTCTTAAATCTCGCCTGAATACGTGAAAACTCATCAGTACGGAGCTTAATAATTTTATCAAGTGCCTCCTGTCCGGTACAAACAACCCATACCTTGCCCTGACACTCACTTCCGAGCTTTTCAACTATTGACTGAAGATTAAGAAGCATATCTGTGTCCGTTCCGACATACTGACCTACTTCATCAATCATAAACAGAAGTCTGAAATTCTTTGGCTTGCTGCTGATATACTCCTTAATATCTTCAACAAGCTGAGCAATACTGAAATCAACAGCATTCTTGTCTCTGAACCATGCCTGCGCATCTTCTTCGCTAAGTCCAAGCGTTTCCATCAAAGCCGGAACAACAGCCTGTCCGTTAAATGCAAAGGCTTTACGCTGTTCAACCCATGGTTTTCCCTTTTTAGCTTCGAAGACTTTTCTGAACTCTTCAGTCTTACCTTCACGTTCTATATACTGTTCCAGTAACGCAACTTTCAGGTTATCTCCGAAAAAGCCAAGATGATTATAGAACATTTTTGCAAATACACGAAGAACAGCAGTCTTATCTTTCTTAATAGAGCTTTCGATATCAATATTAAAAAGGATAGTCTCAGTTTCGTTTCTTGTTGCATTATCTATCAGCATAAAAGTTGCCGGATCATCTTCAAATTTCTCGCGAAAATATTCAACTGTTTTCTGTCCGTCAACAACCTTGTTTTCAAGTATATAGGAAAGCATCTTCAGAAAGTGAGATTTACCGCTTCCAAAAAATCCTGAAATCCATACACCCATATCTGCTGTAGGATTACTGAATGCTTCATTATAATGATTAAAGAAAGTAATAAAATGCTTTTTCAGTTCTTTTGTAATTACATACTCACGAACTTCCTGTCCTATTGCAAGTTCCTGAATCTGATCAACCTTTACTACACCATCAATTTTTCTGTTTATATCATAATGAAATATATCTTTTATTGTCATAACTACTTACCCCTTATAATACATTAAATGCTCTGTAATACTGATTTGGTGTCAGCTTATTGAAAAGTCTTACATAACTTCCGTCAAATTTGCCCGGATACATAACCAATATCGGAACGTCAGTATAATGCGGCTGAACTGCTTCCAGCATTTTATGAACTCTCATAAACGGAAACACATCTCCGATTCCTGTCAGAAGTACAATATCTCCCGGTTTCCTTTCGCCATACTCCTGCATCTTTGAAATAAATTCATTTTCCCCAATAGCTGAATGAATTTGTTCCAGAGTAAACTCGCTGCCCTCTTCCTGTTCCATTTCCGGAATACTGTCCAGGATATCAAGGTCACTGCAAATTTCCAGAAAGATTTTATATAAATTATATTCTACTACATTACACTTCAGATTCTGATCAGTAACTATCTGGCTTGTAAAATGCTGTACAGCCATTTCATCTGCAGCATCATAGCAAAACATACGAATATTTACCTCATTACTCAGGCCTCGTCCTTCAAGAAAATCCGGTTCCTGAATTATCTGTCTGAGCTTATCAAGTCTTTCGTTTAAGTCATTATTCATCCCACATACTCCCTTACATGAAACAATTAAACGCTGCGAGCGCTTTATCATCGTTATTGCTCTTTATAGAATTTTCAAGCAGCGTGCTTATCAATACCGGATTCAGATGATCCGATCTGTTATTATCAAGATAATCATTTTCCACCAGAACCTTTACAAGTACCTGTTTGATTTTATTTATCGTACTTTCTTTCCAGCTTGCAACATTATCATCCTGCTCCTGAAGTCTGGTAAAAAAGACATTTACATCAAATTTGCTGAACGAAAGATTTTTCTGACTATATTTGTCTCCAACAACAGTAATCATAAAATCCCATACGAGTCTGTTATACTTCATCATTGCATAAAGACAAATCTGCTTTGCTACACCAGCTGATTCATTCGCAACGGCTGAGATAAGCGTATCATCATTCATTGCTTTTAATCTTGTAATGCAAACCTGAGCCATTTTCTTTATTTCTCTTTCCGTAGGATACTGAAAAAGGTTTTCTGATACTATTTTTTCTACTGCATCTTCTTCAGAAATACCTTCTGAGAGCAACTTTGCTGTTGTTCTCATCTCATGAAAAAGAAACTGTTCCCTTGTTAATCCACCGTTATATTTAGAAGTAACAGATACTGCTGCTTTGTTAATAGCCATATAAAACATCCTTGTAAATTATTGTCATTTGAGTATAGAAATACATAGTAATATTATAGCATAAAAAGACGTTTTCTGCAAGATGAAATTTTATGTTTTTAACAAATATAAATGCATATTTATATTTTAGATTATCAGAAAATACAAAAGGCCTCGACCTGCGAGACCTTTATAATAAACGCTTTATATCATTTCTTTTGCTTCTTGCAATAACTATATCTTCCTATTCCACGATTTTTTGAATAAGAGTCAAAATTATATTCTTAACTATTTCCGTTTTTCTGACACAACTTACATTTTCCTCCTCTTAGACCAAGTGAACCGCCATAAGTCCATGTTTCTTCTTCTGGTTTTATTTCGTTACAGTAAATACATCTAACCCACCTTCGGCCAGTACTATCAATTACTTTACCACGCTCAGGTTCCTGTACTCCAAACATTGAAAGCTGACCATCTTCAAAGCATTGCAGAGCATATTGATAACACTCTTCATCTAACTCGCGTTTTTTTCTTTTCTTATCTTCTTCACGAGCTTTTCTTTCATTTTCCTGTTTGATTCGCAACTGTTCAGCTTGTTCAAGCTTAATTCTACGTTCTTCTTCAATAGCTTTTTGTTTCTCATAAAATTCAGCAATCCGACGTTCATGTTCTGCTTTTTTTCTCTCAGCAATCTTTTTATGTATTTCTTCGTTTATTTTTCTGATATGATCAATTAAATCCATCTTATAATTATGATTTGAACCATGACTAACACCAACTGAACCTGAATCACTATACAATTCATTTACAAAACACGATTCTCTGTTATTTATGCAGAAAATATTAAGACTGTTTATAGCTCTGGTCAAACCTACATATAACAATCTTCTTTCTTCCTGCTCCATTTCATGCTCGGTAGAATAGTAATTGCTCTTACTGTTACTTAAAGGGAAAATTCCATCGTAAACATCAATTAAGTATACTTCATTAAATTCCATGCCTTTGCTTGAATGGATTGTAGACAGAACGATTGGTGCAGTTATATCTTTTTCAGTATTTGATTTTTCAACTTCTTTTTGCAGAACTAATAGCCTGTTTTTAAAATCGTTTATTGTTTCATAGTTCTCTGAAATTATATACATGTTATCGAGATAATTACGGTTTATTACATCAGTAGACCGTGCTATTTCTGCAATTGCGTCAGTTGGTTTTGTATTTTGATTCATGGAATTTAAACGATTCATAAGATTTGTATAGTTTTTGCTGTTAAAGAAAGTTAGCTGGTATTCCTTATTTATTCTATATGGTATATTGTTCTCAAACAAAAGATTAATTAGCGGAATAAGACTGTCATTCAGTCGAGCCAATATAGCTATCTGATTAGTGCTGTTTTTTATTCTACTAACAAGATCCTGGAACTGTTCTGATCTTGAAGCAACTTTTCTTATTATTACCTGATTTCCAGCTTCTTTAACAGGAACCATTTTCTTAGTTTCCCTGTCTGTGTTCACTTCAATAAATCTGTTTGCTGTATCAATGATATTAGCAGTCGATCTGAAATTCCTATTAATCTGAAGATTAAATGTGTTCTTATATGTATTTCTGAATTTCAGCAATGCTCTTGGATATGCTCCCCTGAATCCAAATATGCTCTGATCCTCATCACCAACCATAAAAATATTGTTATTCTTTTCTGCAATCAGCCTTATGATTTCATGCTGAAGCTTTGAATTATCCTGAGCTTCATCTACACTTATATATCTATACTTGTTTTCCAGAGTATTTCTTATATCTTTCGCAGAAAGAAGAATTTTATAAGCAAATATTAACTGATCATCATAATCCATGTAGTTATTTTCTTTACAATAATTCACATATTCTTTGTATATCCGGTCGCTATCAACCTGAGCAAGCTCATATTCATTTTCAAACAGCATCATATTCTTTATGTAACCGATAGTTGTATCATATTCTATGAGTTCTGACTTAGTAAGCTTTATATTCTTTCGCTTGCTGAAAAACTCATACAACGAGCTTTGTCTTGGTTTTAAATTATATGGATTTTTCTTGTTTTTTATAAGTGAATACTGATTTATGATTTCAAGACAAAAACTATTTATTGTAGCAATCTTTATGTTTGAACCGTCTTTAAGATTAAATGTTGATGTCATTCTCCTACGTAATTCATTTGCTGCTGCATTAGTATATGATATAACAAGTATATTTTCAGGAGATATTCCTTTGCACAACACCATATATCCAAGTCTCGCAATCATTGTTGAGGTCTTACCGCTACCCGGAACAGCAAGAAGCAGTACTGCTCCTTCAACTGACTGTACAGCACGATCCTGCTCTTTAGTTAGCTGTATATTATACTTCGATTTATATCTTTGAAATTCCTCATTATTGGTCAAATCATCATAAAACAAGGGTGCTTCGTAAATACCGTCATGTGTTTTAGTATAATCCAGAAATTCCTGCTTAGTATACCATTTTAAAACTGAAAATTTTTCAAAACCTGTTTTTGCTGTACGTTTGATTTTCACTATACATTCCTGATTATCAGTCATTTCTTTCAACTGAAAAAATAATTCAGCCTGTTCCTGATACCTATCAAAAAATTTAAAAGCTCTGTATGGCCTTATCCATGAAAACTCATTATCGTTATCATATACATTCTGGATTTTCCCGTCAGAATATAATTCTCTCATATCAAACAGCCATACGATTTTATATCCGAAATTGAAATAGAAGTTATTTCTCTCGCTGAAATGTTCTTCAGATATACTGCTATGCTGAAATTCAATAACTGTTCTTCCTGTCAGGACATCAGCTCTATGAGTTATACTATCCCATGTCAGTTGAATCTCCTGATTTTCTATCGGATATTCATTCTGCCAGTCATTATGCCAGTCTGAAACATCATAAGAATTGTTACCGCCGCTTGACCAGGTATCAGTGCATATATTACTTTTTCTATGAGCAAAGTACGCTCTTCTAATCTGTCCTTTTTTATAAGTAAGAAGCTTTCCGCATGAAGGACATCTCCAGTCTCCATTTACATAAGCATTATTAGCATGTACTCTTTTTTTATCAATATCAAGTGCTACAAACATAATGATCAGCTCCCATTTCCCGAAATATCTGAAAAGAATTTTTCCAATGCCTTTTTGCAGTATGAAGCAATCATATCTACTGCTTGCTGTCCTACTCTTTTTATCTCCGGATTTAAAACTACAGCATTTATAATCATAGAAGACATTGCCTGCTTCCTGTCATTTTCATTGATAAATTTCATTGCCCAAAAATAATCATAAAGCTTTTTTATTTCTTCCTGTACAACTGATGACTCCGGAGGATTATTCTTACTTGCCAAAATAATTATTTGGGTTAAAGTTTCTGCAAGAATTCTATCGAAAGATGTGCTGTCATTTCTATTTCGATAATGATAATCACAAGCCTGATATATATATTCAGATGTTCCCTCGCCAAAATAATTATCGATATCTTTTGACGCTTCTGTACCAGATGAAAAACCTAAAGCAAAACTATGAAAAGCATAATTTGAATCAGACAAGTAACCTGAAAGTTCACTTTGCAATTCAGATACATACTTCTGGACAGCATCAGATTCAGCACTATTTCCGCTATTCCTGCAATCATTGATTTTATCTATAGTATCAAGTATAGATTTGCACTTATCTTCGTTAAAAAACTCTTTGGCAACTTCATTGTTTTCATCAGGACATGAAGCACCTATTAAATAAACAATATCGAGCATCTGAGAATATGTAATATCATCAGGCATTCCTCTTTTTAATGTAGCAGGTGTTACTCCTATATCTACGATATCTTTAGCTACCTTTAGCAGTTTTTGATAATACTCAACCTGATTTTCAAGATAAGATATCTGTTTATTTAAATCAGCAGTTCTATCAAAATTCGGATTTTCGAACAATTCCCTTATCTGTTTATGAGTGTAACCCATGTCCTTATAAAACTTAATAAGCCAAAGATTATTTATGTCATTATCATCGAAAACTAATCGAGCACGCTCGTTTGTTTTAAGTTTCATATTTAATGCATCAAATACCTTGTCATCTTTGAGTTTGTAAATCACACTACGACTTAATCCAACAGTGCTTTCGATTTCTTTTATTGTCTTATCTTTCAATGATATCACCGTTCCTTTGATTACATTATATCACTGTGCGGACGGAACACATGTGAACTGTTTGTAAATTATTTGGATAATCCATTATTTCGATAGTAACTTTCCTTAAACGTTAAGGCGGTATACTCAATTTCATTAGGTACACCGCCTTTTCTCCTGTATATCATATTATTGCATCATAAATCACTTACTTACCAGCGTTGCTTTTTCTAATTTCTTCAAGTGTTCTCAGAGTATAATCCATATATGGTAGCATACATCCGACGTTATAGCACTCGTACGGAAGTCCTCTTGCCTTCATTTTGACCGCATATTCTTCAAACGGATCTGAATCTCTTCCGGTATGTATATGCCCATAGAGATGAATATAGCCATAGTCAGCACTTCGCCAATGCGCAATAGGATAATGACAAAGAACGATATGACTATCGCCGTCCTTTATAGTTTCAAGCTCTTTTACCCAGACAAACTGCTTTTCAAGATCCATGTTCATCCTGTCATGATTTCCAAGAATAAGATATTTTCGTCCTTTGAGCTGTCGCAGTACTTCAAGTCCGGTATCATTTTTCCATGCAAAGTCACCAAGAATGTATACTTCATCTCCACTACTTACTACGCTGTTCCAGTTATTTATGATAGTTTCATGCATTTCATCAAGTGATGCAAAAGGCCTTGAATCAAAGTTCATGACGTTTACATGACCGATGTGATAATCACTTATGTATCGCTTCATTTCATAAGTCTCCCTGCTTCTTATATTCGTTTATTTATCATGATCTTGAATCCGCAAAACTCATTTTCTAAAAATCTTTCGTAAACGTCGAAAATATGATA
>JAEDJV010000225.1 GCA_016296165.1 Oscillospiraceae bacterium
GATGATTACAAGAAACGTGCTATGGCTGATCCGATAAAAGAAGCGTATCTCAATTTCGACAACAAATGCAGGAGCTACCGCAAGAAGCTCTCCGGGTATCCCGATCTTTTGGATCTTTTTATGATGATTGACATTAAAAATTTTGTATGATATATTATTCTGAATCACTACATTGGCTACTGATAATATAGAATATTTGCCTAAATCGCAGTAAATAATATCACAAAGTATTGACAAATATGCTAAGGAAGTATATAATTTAAATGTAATATTCGCAAAATCACAATATAATTTCTACAGCTTGATAATGCATGCTAAAAATGTGCATATTATTACTTGCCCGGAAAAATCATTCCGAAGAAAGGAAATGTTATGAAAAATTTAAAAATGTCAAAGAAACTGCTGGTTGGATTTGGGACAGTACTGTTATTGCTGATAGTTAATGTTTATTTCTCGGCAAGTGCATTCAATACTGTTGCAGGTCTTCTGACTGAATTTTATGAACAACCATATACCGATGTTCAGATTGCTGATGAATTTATGCTTGATGTAAATCTTACAGCTAAAAATATGCTGCATGCTTCTTCCTCTACAGATGACGCTGAAACAGCTGAACGTCTGGATATGGTGGAAGAGAATGTTGCTACAATGGAAGATGCAGTTGCAGAACTGAAAGAAAACTACATGGGTGATATGGCAGTTATTGAGACAATTGAACAGAATATCACACTTATCAGAACAACTCTCCAGCATTTCAGAACTGCTGCCGAAAGTCATGATGCAGAAGGCGCATTTGACATTTATAAGAATGAGATGCTTCCTGAACTTCAGGCTATCCAGTCAGCTGCTCAGAATATGTGTGAATTTGAAAAAATTACAGCTGAAAAAATGTACAGTGAGGCTGAAAATCGCGCGTATATAACTGCTGTCATCGTTTCAGTAATTGGTATTGCGGCTGTTGTAATTGGTATAGTTATCGCAGGAATTATCACAAAGGACATTGTATCCGCACTCAGAAGTGTTGAAAATGCTGCTGAAGAGATGTCAAGAGGCAACTTTAATGTTGATATTACATATTGCTCCAAGGATGAGCTTGGTTCTCTTGCTGATTCCATGAGGACCATGGCTGTAAATACAAATTCCGTTATCGAAGATATCGATAATATGCTTGACAGCATTGCTGAAGGCGACCTGTGTGCTGACACTGAAAATGAAGCTATGTATGTAGGCTCCTTCACAGTAATACTTCAGCATCTGCGTTCATTTACAAACCATCTCAATAAAACAATAACACAGATCAACGTCACTTCAGACCAGGTTTCTGTCGGTGCTGATCAGGTTTCATCAGGTGCACAGTCCCTTTCTCAAGGTGCAACAGAACAGGCATCATCAATTCAGGAGCTTGCTGCTACATTTGAGGTTATCGCTAACCAGGTCAAGGAAAACGCTGATGACGCTGAAGAAGCAAACAACAAAACAACTCTTGCAGGTTCTGAAATGCAGGAAGCTACCGAAAAGATCTCCCAGCTTGTAGAAGCAATGAAGGAAATCAGCACTTCCTCTGATGAAATACAGAAGATTATCAAGACCATCGAAGATATCGCATTCCAGACAAATATTCTTGCTCTCAACGCAGCTGTTGAAGCTGCAAGAGCAGGTGCAGCAGGCAAGGGATTTGCAGTTGTTGCTGACGAAGTAAGAAATCTTGCAGGAAAATCCGCAGAAGCAGTAAACAACACAACAACTCTTATCGAAGGCACCGTTGCAGCTATTAAAAGAGGTAACGCACTTGTTGGCGAGGTTGCTGAAAAGATGACAGTCGTTTCAAATGCGGCAGGTGAGGTTGCATGTATCAACAGCAAGATCTCAGTTGCTTCAAAAGAGTCTGCAGAATCCATTACACAGATTACTGTCGGCATAGAACAGATTTCAGGAGTAGTTCAGACAAACTCTGCAACAGCAGAAGAATCTGCAGCAGCATCCGAAGAACTTTCAGGCCAGGCACAGCTTCTTAAGGATCTCGTCGGTTACTTCAAAGTCCAGTAAAAAACAGTATCCAAATAACCAGTAAACAGACTCTGTGTTTATACGGAGTCTGTTTTTTTAAGTAAAGTATCTATAATCAAAACCACCCGTTGAACGGGTGGTTTGCAAAAGCCCTATATGATCCATTTTCAGTTGTCAACAGGAATTTTACCGTTTAATATCGCATATGGGTACACCCAGCCCAATACCCACAAAACCCCAATTCTACGCCATTCATCAACACCCAAAAAATAACTGCCTGTTCCGCCAAACCCAAAACAAGCAGTTATTCTTATAAAGTATCAGTTATCCTCTTCCACAGCACCCTTACCAACCTCAATATACCTCTTATGCGGCAGCGGCTTGTCCAGCAGCTTGTAGTAAATATGAATATCCCTGGGTCCGTCCGCGGCATACG
Organism: Oscillospiraceae bacterium; assembly: GCA_016296165.1. GTDB lineage: Bacteria > Bacillota > Clostridia > Oscillospirales > Ruminococcaceae > HUN007. The sequence goes on from JAEDJV010000225.1 coordinate 2,444, forward strand.
CATCAACGGTGATGCACTCAATAAGCTCCAAAGCCATTTCACGTGTAAGCTCCCGAACATCGGTGTACTTCTTCAAACGGCGGATAAACTCCTCGGCGTCCTGTTCGTCCTGTTTTTCAGCGGACAGCTTTGCTTCAAGCTCTTCGACCTGTGCGGATAAAGCCTTCTGTTCAGCTTGATACTTCTCTAGCAAATTAACGCAAACATCTTCTGGAATCTTTCCAAGCACTTTATCCTCATAAATGGACGGAATAAGCTTCTTCAATTCTTCAAGACGATATTTACCGTCAATCAAACGCTTCTTTTCTTCTGCCGTCTGACGTTCGTTGACCTGTGCCTTCTGTGCAAGAAACCTGTT
>JAEDJV010000068.1 GCA_016296165.1 Oscillospiraceae bacterium
GGTGGATTGTAAGTTCTTCTGACAGCTTTATGGTTTCCAGATTCATATCCAGGGAAGTAAATGGTGTGTATCAGGTTGCGTATCGTATTCCTAATCTTATTTCTCTTATGTCGGTAATATTCTTCAGAGCATGGCAGATGTCGGCTATAACAGAATATGATTCTCCTCAGAGGAGAAGATACTATACAAAAGTTTTTGACGCATATACGTCAATTATGTTTGTCGCTGCTTCAGGTATAATGCTTTTCCTTAAGATGTTTACGCATATTCTTACAGATAAAGCGTACTGGAATTCGTTCAGAATGGCACCTTTCCTTGTTGTAGGTGTTCTTATGCAGAGCTTCTGCAATTTCTTAAGCAGTATATATAACGCCTCGAATCAGAATAAAAATTCCCTGTGGACAAGCGGTATCGCAGCGGGTACCAATATCGTTCTTAATATAATACTTATTCCGATTTTCGGAGTGCAGGGAGCTGCATTTGCGACAATGTTCTCATATTTCGCATGTTTTATAATAAGGATTATGGATACGCAGCGGATTGCAAAATATACACTTAGCTGGCGCAAGATTGGAACCAATCTGTGCATTATCATCCTCTCTGCAATAGTTATACTTGCAGATGTTCCTCTTATGCAGTTGTGGCTTGCTGTTTTCTTTGCGGCAATGCTTGTCGTAAATGCAGGTCCTCTGGAACAGACAGCGAGAAAACTTATCGGAAGATAAAAACAAAAATCAGGATCGTAATGACCCTGATTTTTTATTTTTATATGATTATTATCTGTTGATTCCCCAGATGTCTCTTGCGTAGTCGTTGACAGCTCTGTCGGCCGCAAATATACCGGCACCGGCAATGTTGTGGAGTGACATCTTAAGCCATGTATATTTGTCCTTGTAAAGTTCAGCAGAACGTTTCTGAGCATCACGATATGAATTAAAGTCAGCGAGAACCATGTAAGGATCTTTGTTAAGGAGTGAGTTTGCGATATCGTTGAATGCGCATCCGTTTATGCCGTTATTGATGTGATTAACAGCCTGTCTGATTGTTTCGTCTGAATCATAGTAGCTTCTAGGATTGTAGCCTGAAGCTTTTTTAGCATTAACTTCTTCTGCAGTCATACCAAATATGATAATGTTTTCATCGCCTGCAGCGTCCTTGATTTCAATGTTTGCACCGTCAAGAGTACCAAGTGTAACAGCACCGTTTAACATAAGCTTCATGTTACCTGTACCGGACGCTTCTGTACCTGCGAGGGAAATCTGTTCTGAAATATCACTTGCAGGCATGAGAAGTTCAGAAAGTGTAACTTTGTAATCTTCAAGGAAAAATACGTTAAGTTTCTGTGAGATCTTGGGATTTTTTCTAATTTCCTGAGAGATGCTCCAGATCATCTTGATAATCTGCTTTGCCAGATAGTATCCAGGCGCAGCCTTTGCAGCGAAGATATATGTTCTTGGAACAAAGTCAGCGTCAGGATTTGCAAGCAGGTAGTTATAGTCAGCGATAATGTTGAGTGCATTGAGGTGCTGACGTTTGTATTCGTGGAGACGTTTCACCTGAACATCGAAGATACTGTCCGGATCGATATTGAAATCGAGGTTGCAGTAGTTCTTTGCGTATTTCAGGAATGTTTCCTTGTTGCTGCGTTTGATCTTTGCAAGTTCGTCGAGAACATCATTGTTTTCTGCAAAGAGTGAGAATTTTTTAAGTTCATCAGCATTTTTAAGAAATCCAGGTCCTATCTTGTCTCTGAGAAGCTGAGTGAGTCCCGGATTTGACTGATAGAGCCAGCGTCTGTATGCTATACCGTTTGTAACATTCTTGAACTTATGCGGATAGTACTGATATTCGTCAGCAAATACATCCTGCTTGATAATTTCTGAGTGAAGTTTTGATACGCCGTTTACGCTATGAGATGCAGCTACGCAGAGTGAAGCCATGTGAATAGTGTTGTTCTTGATGATTGACATACGGCTTGTTTTGTCGTAATTGTTCTCTGTAAGCTGTGAAATCTTGGAGCAGTATCTGTTGTTTATCTCAACTATAATTGAGAAAATTCTCGGAACTATGTTCTTGAGGAGGTTTACATCCCATTTTTCAAGAGCTTCTGCCATAACTGTGTGGTTTGTATATGCAAAAGTATTTTTCACAATGTGCCATGCCTTATCCCATGTATAGCCACAGTCATCAAGAAGAATTCTCATAAGCTCAGGGATAGCAAGTGTAGGATGTGTATCATTAATGTGGATAGCAACCTTTTCGTGGAGATTCTCGAGTGTTCCGTAAACGGACATATGGTTTGTAACGATGTCGCCGATTGAAGCTGCACAGAGGAAGTACTGCTGTCTTAATCTGAGTGACTTTCCTTCAAGGTGGTTGTCATTAGGGTAGAGTACCTTTGATATAGCATTTGCTATGCTGTTCTGACCGAGAGCCTTTGCGTAGTCGCCCTGGTTAAATATAGCCATGTCAAAGCTTGGTGACTTGGCAGTCCAGAGCCTGAGTACTGAAACAGCTTCGCTGTTGTAACCTGATACATACATATCACATGGTACAGCCATAACTGTGCTGTAATTATGATGTGAGATGTGGTGATACTGATTGTCCCAGTATTCGTTGAGTTCACCTTCAAAGTGTACTTCTATGGCTTTTTCAGGTTTGTAATCGAGCCATACATCTCCGCCGGGAAGCCAGTTGTCAGGGAGTTCTGTCTGCCATCCTTCATCTATCTTCTGTTTGAATATACCATATTCATAACAGATCGAATAACCCATTGCAGGAATACCCTGTGTAGCCATAGCATCGAGGTAACATGCAGCAAGACGGCCAAGACCGCCGTTTCCTAATCCGGCATCAGGTTCGTTTTCGTATATTTTGTCAAGATTAATATTGTAGTCCTTGAGAATGCTTCTTACGTCATCTACAATTTCGAGGTTGTAGAGACTTGTTTTGAGCGATCTTCCCATAAGAAATTCCATTGAGAGGTAGTAAACCTGTTTCTTTCCGTCTGAGTTGATCTTGTTGTTAAAGCTGTTTCTTTTTTCTTTCAGGTGGTTCATAACAATTCCCGAAAGTGCATTGTAGACCTGGGTATCCGAGGCTGCTGACGGTTTTACGTTATAATCTGTCAGCAGTGCTTTTTCGAGTTCCTGTCTGATATAATCCCTTGTCATCTTTTTCATCTTTTTACTCCGTTCTCCGACGCATTAATAGTGGAACAGTGTTTGTGCCGTATATGGCAAATTGATAAATTGAGAATGACGTCGGCTACTCAAAATCAATGATATGTATAAAACACTGAACTATAATATAAATTATACACGAATTAGTTGGTGAATTCAATACCTTTAATAAAACAATTTTTTTTCCTTGTCGAATATACGTTAAGAATAGTAGTATAAATGCTGATAAAGAGGAAAACGTAAGAAAATCAGTCAACTTATGAGCTGTTATTAATATATGAGCATGTTAGAATATAAAGTAAAAAAAGTTGCTAGGTATTGTGTACATGAGAAAATGGTTTAAAATGTGCATATATACAAAACAGTAGTATGGATAAAATATTTTTCTATAAACTATTGACAATCAATTTGCGTGGTGATATACTGATTACAGAAGATAAAACACAGGCAGATGCGAATTGTACGCATTGGTGTTTATTTTCATCTAACCTAAACAACTACTACAGTTTCACTCTTTTGTTTTACCAGATTCTTTATATTGACGTATTAATGATTTGATCCTTCACTACAACACTCATAACAACATAATAGTAAAAATTTAATTATTGGGCAAACTTGCTGAAAGGCAAGGACGCAAAGCTAATGGGTCTAAACCGAATATAAGGGTATGACAGCCGGCTGCACAATTTTTAAACGAACCTATTTAACGGTCGTTTATGGTTGGATACAGGGACTGATACCAAAAAGTATCAGTCCTTTTTGTTCTAAATTTAATACTAATTATCTGTGATGAGTAAATACATCATTCAGGGGGAATCATTATGAAAAAACTTACAAGATTAGTCAGCGGATTTTTATCAGCTGCTCTCATTTTTGAATTTGCAGTACCTGGAGTTCAGCAGTATATTGCAGCTGCTGATGAAACAATAGAAAGCATGAGCATGGTGATAAAGTCCGGATTTGAAAAGTATGAAACGGAGATCGACATTACCAAGTTCGGGATATACTATACGGGTGACAAAGAAAAAGACGGAGAGTCAGCTGCCAGAATTCAGGAAGTAATAAGCTATGTTTATAGTGATCCGGAACTGTTTTATCTTAAAACTGATAACACTTACAAGATAAATTTCCGGCTCGATGAAAACAACAATCAGTATATATTCGATTCGGTAAGTGTAAATTATCTTAATACTTATGAAGAAGTAATTCCTCTAAAGGAAGAATTCAACAATAAGGTTGATGAGATTATTGATAAAGAGTTCAATGATGGTATGACAGAACTCCAGAAAGTTCTTAAGGCTCATGACTACCTTGCACTTAATACAAAGTATGATACCACAGGTGAGATACCTGATTATAATGGCGGCAGTTCTGCATATGACGTTCTGGTTTGCGGAAACGGTGTATGTCAGGGTTACGCACAGGCGTTTAACGTTCTTATGGATCGTTTAGGTATGGAATCGATAATGGTTACCAGCAGAGACATGAATCATGCATGGAACCTTGTAAGTGTAGACGGTGAGTGGTATCATATTGATGCAACCTGGGATGATCCTACTCCGGACAGAAAAGGACTTGTAAATCACAAGTATTTTATGCTTTCCGATGAGGCTATATCCCAGAAAGGTGAATACAGAGACTATACTCATTACAGCTGGGACAGCAAAGGATTTAAAGCAACTTCAACAAAGTATGATAACGCTTTCTGGGGTGCGGTTAGTACTGAGATGTTCATAGAAAACGGAAAGTGGTATTATGTGGACCGTAACGGTGTCTATAGTACTTACGTTGAAGCAACAGGTGAAACAAATACCTTTGTAAGCGTATGCGAGGAAAACTGGCCGGTATACGGGGCAACCGACGGCTCATATTACCTTGACAAATATACAACTCTCATCGTTTCAGGCAATACGATTTACTTTAATACTCCTACACAGATATATTCAATGAAGCTTGACGGCTCAGAAAAAAGAGGATTGCAGTATATCAATCCATATGATGTTCAGGGGTACGTGTACGGGCTTACACTTAAGGATAATGTTCTCTATGCGGTAATCAAGCAGGATCCTAAGGATGAGGGTACATTATACGAAGCGATGAATCTTGAGCTTGATAAATTTACTGTAATAGACATGCTTCAGCAGACAATAGATTCTCTTGCTGAAGGTCAGTCTGCAACAGTTCAGATGGATACAGAAACAATCGTTCCGGCTGCTGCAATTGAAAGCATGAAAGACAGAGATATCACCATTACTCTTGATCTTGGTGATTACAACTGGAAGTTATCCGGAAAGAAGATCGATGAGGCTAAGGATCTTAACCTTGAAATCAAACAGGATCAGGGCATAATACCTGATGATATGCTCAATTCAATACTTGACAGAAAATCACAAGCAGTTGAGCTTAATCTTACACATAATGGTCCTTTCGGACTTAAGGCAGATATAAACTATGATCTTGGTGAGAAGTTTGCTGAAAACGTAGCAGTTCTGTACTATTACAATGAAGCAAACAACACAATGGATGAGCTTGATTTTATGATGGTTGACCGTTTCGGTAAGATAGACATCACGCTTGAGCACGCATCCAGTTATGCGCTAGTCTTGCGGGATATGCGCGCTCCTGATGACCCTATAACAGACGAACCGGAGAAGCCGCCGCAAGTTGAAGAACCAGAAGTTACAACTACTCCAGTTACATCAGAACCTGAAACAGTTATTACTGAATCAACAAGCGAAAGCACAGTAACAATGGGCGAATTAGTTCCTTCTTATGTACTCGGCGACGCAAACATGGACGGTATCGTAGATCTTATGGATCTCTCAACAGTTTCACTAGTTACCTTAAACGAAGCTACACTCGAAGGCGACGCTTATTTAGCAGCTGATGTAAACCGTGACGGAAAAGTTAATCTTCAGGATATAACAATGTTAAAACAATATGTGATGAACAAGATATCATCATTTGAATAATGATATTATCAAACAAATAGTGTTTTTCTCATATTTCCTTGGAAAATTCCCCTGCAACGCAGGGGAATTTTCATTTTCAGATAAAAAAATTTAAAAAGTATTGACAAATGAGGAGAATGGAGTTATAATTGTAAAGGTTAATAACTTTACAATCATAAATTACAGGAGGCAGAAAAATGGCAAAAGATCTTAATTTTGCATTGCTTCTTGATTGTTACGGAGATCTTCTGACTGAAAAGCAAAGAGATATTATGCAGCTTTATTATTATGAAGATCTTTCTCTTTCAGAGATAGCTGAAAACGAGAACATTTCCCGTCAGGGAGTTCACGATGCTATCAGGCATGCGGAACAGTATCTTACAGAGTATGAAGAAAAAGTGGGTTTTGTAAGTAAGATGAACGCTTACCGCAGCATTATGGAAACCATTAAATCATGTACTTCCGAGTACAGTTCAAAATACAGTTATCAGAAAAGTATTTCTGAATATACAGAAAAAATTATGAGCTGTGTTGAACAGAGTGAAGAACTGTTCAGATAGTATCATCATACAAGGGAGGCCCCGGAGATGGCATTTGAAGGTTTATCAGATAAACTTAATAACGTTTTTAAACGATTAAAATCACGAGGAAAACTTACAGAGGCCGATGTTAAGGAGGCCATGAGAGAAGTACGTCTTGCACTTCTTGAAGCGGACGTAAGTTACAAAGTAGTAAAGGACTTTGTTGCTAAGGTGTCAGAGAGAGCAATAGGCGAAGATGTACTTAAGAGCCTTACACCAGCTCAGATGGTGGTTAAGATAGTTAATGAAGAGCTGTGTGCTCTTATGGGTAACTCAAACGCAAGAATTAATATTCCTTCCAAACCGCCATGTATAATAATGATGTGCGGACTTCAGGGTTCAGGTAAGACAACGCATTCTGCCAAGCTTGCCAGATACTTTAAGGGACAGGGACACAGACCTCTCCTTGTTGCCTGCGACGTTTACAGACCGGCGGCTATTAATCAGCTGCAGGTGGTAGGCGAGAAGGCTGAAGTAAAGGTTTTTGAGATGGGACAGATTGATCCTGTAAAGATTGCCAAAGAGTCCATAAAACATGCGAAGGACTACGGCCATGATATCGTTATTCTCGATACTGCCGGACGTCTTCATATAGATACTGAGCTTATGGATGAGCTCAAAAACATAAAAAAAGAAACTAATCCAAGTGAAATAATGCTTGTAGTCGATGCGATGACAGGTCAGGACGCTGTAAATGTAGCCAAGTCATTTGATGATGCACTCGGTATAGACAGCGTGCTTATGTCGAAGCTCGATTCAGATACAAGAGGCGGTGCTGCACTTTCAGTACTTGCTGTAACAGGTAAACCGATAAAGTTTGTTGGTATGGGTGAAAAGCTTGATGATTTTGAGCAGTTCCACCCTGAACGAATGGCCTCACGAATTCTCGGTATGGGCGATGTCCTCACTCTTATTGAGAAGGCAGAGAGTGCGGTTGATCTTAAGGATTCAGAAAAACTTGCAAAGAAGTTTACTGAAAATACATTTGATATGGATGACCTCAGAGACTATCTCCTTCAGATACAGAAGATGGGTTCAATCAAGAGTCTGCTTTCCATGCTGCCGGGTGTCGGCGACAAGGTAAAGGATATGGATGTTGATGAGAGACAGTTCCAGCGTATAGATGCGATTATCACATCTATGACAAAGGCAGAAAGAGCAAAACCGTCCATCATTAATCCTTCACGCAAAAAGCGTATAGCTGCCGGAAGCGGTATGAAGGTAGAGGATGTAAACAGACTTCTGAAACAGTTTGAACAGATGCAGCAGATAATGAAACAGTTCAGTAATTTTGGCAAGGGGAAAGGTCCGCTGTCAGCAAGACGAATGAAAAAACGTATTGCAGGTATGAACCTTGACAATATGCCGAAGGATGCTGGATTTCCAGTAAATCCAATGAAAAAATAAGATATTTTTGCATATATGCATTAATATATATAAGCTTATATAGTTCTACGGAGGTGAAAAAAATGGCAGTAAAAATCAGATTAAAGAGAATGGGTGCTAAGAAGGCTCCTTTCTACCGTGTTGTCGTTGCTGATTCAAGATACCCAAGAGACGGCAGATTTATCGAAGAAATCGGATACTACGATCCAACAAAGACACCAAGCGTTATCAAGATTGATACTGAAAAGGCTGACAAGTGGATCAAGAATGGTGCACAGCCAACAGAAACAGTTAAGAAGCTTATCAAGAACGCTCAGGCATAAGATTTATCTTTACAGATACAGACGTCAAGTCTGTATCTTTTAAAGATTTGTTCCGGAGAGGATTTGTTTAGCGTGTGTCTGCACGCTATTATTTTTATTAAGGAGAAGAAGATATGAAAGAACTCATTTTAGCAATAGTTGAAGGTCTTGTTGAAGACAAACAGGCAATAACAATTACAGAAGATGCTCCTAATGAAGAAGGAGTAATCGTGTTCCACCTTCATGTGGCACAGGAAGATATGGGCCGCGTTATAGGTAAGCAGGGAAGAATAGCTAAGGCTATCAGAACTGTAATGCGTGCAGGTGCTGCAAGAAACAATGAAAAGGTTCTTCTTGAAATTGAATAAATTTTAAGAAACATTCATTAATAGTGAAAGCAATACTGTCAGATTAATTTTATCGAGTTATTCTGGCAGTTTTTTTGATAATTTTTAGGAAACGGATGATGTTTAATGTCAGATAATTTTTTAGAAGCCGGAAAGATTGTTAACGTTCATGGCCTCAGAGGCGAAGTTAAGATAATGCCATGGTGTGACGGTCCTGATTTTTTATGTGAGTTTGATTATCTATATCTTGATAAAAACGGAAACAGAGAGCTTGAAGTTGAAAAGGCAAGAGTATTTAAAAACATGGTGATAGCAAAGTTTAGAGATGTAGATACTGTTGAGGATGCGGAAAAACTCAGGGAAAAGGTACTGTACATTTCAAGAGATGATGTTGAGCTTGATGAGGATACATACTTTATTAAGGATCTTATTGGTATCAGGGTGATTGATGATGAGACTGAAAAAGAGTATGGAGTAATAAAGGATGTTTTCCAGACTGGCGCCAATGACGTATATACTGTCAGAAACAACGAAAAGGAATATCTTGTTCCTGCTATTGCTGACGTAATAATAAGTACAGATATCGATAATAAATTAATGCGTATCAGACCTCTGAAGGGACTTTTTGAAGATGAAGATTGAGATAGCAACTTTGTTTCCTGAGATGTGCGAAAATGTACTTTCAGAGAGCATAATAGGACGTGCAAGAAAAAAAGGTGCTGTTGACATATCGTGCCGAAATATACGCGATTACACCAGTGACAAACACAGACGGGTAGATGATACTCCATACGGAGGCGGTATGGGTATGGTAATGCAGGCAGATCCTATTTTCAACTGTTATAGTGCAGTATGCGATGAACTTGGGGAAAAGCCGCATACTATATACATGTCACCCAAGGGCAGAGTATTTACACAGGCACGCGCCGTAGAGCTTGCTTGCATGAAAAATATACTTATCATATGCGGTCACTACGAAGGTGTGGACCAGCGTGTCCTTGATGAGATTGTGGATGAAGAAATATCCATTGGCGATTATGTGCTTACCGGCGGGGAGCTTCCGGCTCTCGTAGTTGCTGACGCTGTTTCAAGGATGTGCGAAGGTGTTCTCTCTGATGAACTGTGCTATAAGGATGAAAGTCACTTTAACGGACTGCTTGAATATCCTCAGTATACCAGACCGGAGGAATGGCATGGCGTAAAGGTTCCTGAGGTTTTATTGTCCGGACATCATAAGAATATAGACAATTTCCGTTTCGAAAAAAGTCTCGAAGTGACAAAAAAATTAAGGCCTGATATGTATGAAAATTACATAAAAACACATAATAGACCAGACAGTAAGTGAAATTGAATATAATATTCTGTTGAATGTTGTATGTGTTTAATAAAAATTCGTTATTATCGACAAAAACCCGACCAATAAACATTTTAACCATAATCAATGCGTAGAAATTTCCGTGTAAATGTGCACATATGGTCATTTATACGTTGACTAACTCGAAAATAACTTGTATAATAAATTTAAAGGTAATTGATAACAGCCTTACAGGTTGCTTTTTCTAGAGCTGTATGGTGATGGGATTACAGAATTAGTTAAAAAGTCATAACTATAATTATTGATGAGGAGAGTTTTAATAATGTTTGTTAAAGAAGTAATGGTACAGAATCAGGTAGGACTCCACGCAAGACCAGCAACATTTTTCATTCAGAAGGCTAATGAATTCAAGGCTTCAATATGGATTGAAAAGGAAGAACGCAGAGTAAATGCAAAGAGCCTTTTAGGTATTCTTTCACTTGGTATCGTAGGCGGTACATCAATCAAGATTATAGCTGATGGTTCAGATGAACAGGTTGCAGTAGAAGCACTTGTTGATCTCGTAACAAGCGGTTTTAGTGAAGATAAGGCTTAATCAATATATAAAAATATAAAGCGGACTTGTTATACTGCAAGTCCGCTTTATTATTTATGATGCATGACTCATTTCATACATATTTTCACAGAAGACAGCATAGCCTTTTTCCGGATTGTTTACGAAAACATGAGTTACAGCACCTATCAGCATGTTATTCTGGATTATTGGGCTGCCACTCATGCCCTGTACTATTCCTCCTGTTTTTTCGATTAATTCGGGATCTGTAACTCTGATAATCATATTTTTGGTTGAATCAGCACTGTTGTAATCTACTTTTTCGATATTGATGCTGTATGATTTTGGTTCACATCCCTCAAGAGTAGAATATATTACCGCTTCACCTGTCTGAATTTCGTGTTTGAGTGCCATTGGCATTCGGCTGCTCTCAGTAAAGCTGCTGTCAATTTCTCCAAATACACCATAGCGGTTATTGAGTTTTAGTGTTCCGCATTTTCCTGCATCACAGAAAAAACCATGCAGTTCTCCGGGTTCACCTGATTTTCCTTTTTTTATACCTGAGATACTTACATTCATAATCTCGCCGCTAAACAGAGGAATAATTTTTCCTGTGTCAGTATCACATACAGGATGACCAAGACCTCCAAATGTTCCTGTTTCTGTATCACAGTACGTTATAGTACCAATGCCGGAGGAACTGTCACGTACCCATAGTCCAAGTTTCTTACTGCTGTCATCTGATGAGCATACAGGATGTACTTCGGTATTAATGACATTGCCGTCTCTTAATAGTGTGACTGTCAGCTTTTCATCGGAACAAAGTGCAACGGCTTTCTCTATATCACTGTTTGAGTAAACCGGTTTATCGTTTATGGAACGGATTATATCCCCTTTTTTTATTCCTGCGGTTTCTGCAGGTGACTGATCTCCTGATTGTGTCGCAACACTTCCTGTTTTTATTACCATTACACCGTTCATAATCATTTTTATACCAAAAGGTTTTCCGCATGGCGAAAGTTCCGGACGGTCAATTATCCTGATTTCTGCCTCTTTTACAGGAATCATCCCCATAAGCTTTAAGGTTACAGAATCGGTTTCGGGAGCTGTTTTTACAGCCAGAGCTGCTGACAGGCTGTGGGATTTGCCTGCTGATATATTAAAAACCGTATTTATATTGAGTTCTCTGTCCTGCTCGCATAAGAAACTGTCAGGAAGTCTGCATGTATAGTACGAGATAACTGCTATAAGCATGAAACAGAAAACTGCCATTATTATCGCTGTTATTCTGAAAAAATTTCTCATATTATTCCTCCGTAAAAATATTTTTTATATAAATACTATTGGCTGTATTGAAAAAAATATTAAAGGTTATAGAAGCTTTTATTTTTATAAAAATTTTCATTTGACGAAAACAAAAAAATGTGCTAACATTAAAAATGTATATTTTTCTGAAAATCTGCTGAAAAGGAGTGATGGAAAATTAAATTATTTAAGGCTTTTTTGAAAACGGTTCTTGTTATTTCTCTTATAATATATCCGCTTTTCTTTAATCTTCTCGGTGGAGCAGGACTTGCTGCAGGAGCTTATAATAATTATGAAAGTGCTGTTATCGGACAGTCTTCATATCATCATTTTCTTGTGCTTGGAATAATGATGATTCTTTCATCAGTTATCATGACTTCGGCAACGGTTCTTTGTTTCTGTAAAAAAAATATTCCGGCAGTCATTACTGAAACGGTCGGAACGCTCCTTTGTATTTTAGTTGTGCTGGTATTAATAAAAACTGCCTCAGAAAACGGGCTTTCAAACGAGGCGCTTAAACCATACAGGGATATTTATGCAGAGCGTCATTTACCGACAGTTATACATACAGCAGCTCTGATAACACTTTGTCTTGTTCAGAAATTTTCCGGCAGAGATGAATCATCATATTAAATATATATCAGCGGGAGTATTTATAAAGATGACGACAGTTAAATGTAAAAATATGTAAAATTTGTTCTGATTTTTCAGAATTAAAAGGTTATTTATCTGCAGAATTCACGAAAAACCATTAATTTCTAAAAAATGTAAAAAAGCCTCTTGATTAATTTACTAATATATGGTAAAATGTATTTACAGTAAAAAATTAGGAGGTTCAACAATGTTAAACAAAATAAGAGTATTGATTGGTGACGACAGTGTCGAATATGGAATAGCATTTGCAAACACACTCAGAGGGCTTGGCTGGTATGTGGTTACAAGGCCTAAGGACGGAA
>JAEDJV010000069.1 GCA_016296165.1 Oscillospiraceae bacterium
CTACTCAGGAACTAATCCGTATGATCAGCGTATCAGGTATTGACTTTAACCAGATAGAACCTGAGGCTGTCGATATGCCTTTTGGCACCGTATCCGGTTCAGGTATTATTTTTGGTGTAACCGGTGGTGTTACCGAAGCAGTACTTCGCCGCGTTATCCAGACAAAAACTAACAGTGAACTTGTCACCATCGCCAACTCCGGTCAGCGTGGCAGTAATGGAATAAAAGAATTTGAAATTGAACTTAATGAACAGAAACTTCATATAGCTGTAGTAAGCGGCCTTGGAAATGCAGAAAAAGTTATTCAGAGGCTTAAAAACGGAGAAAAATTTGACTTTATTGAAATTATGGCGTGTCCGGGCGGATGTGTATGCGGCGGCGGTCAGCCTTTTGCTTATGAAAAGGAAAGACAAAGCCGCGGAGTAAGTCTTTATGAATCAGACAAACAACTCAGCATTAGAAAATCTGAAGATAATCCTGCTGTAACAGCTGTTTATCAGAATATTATCAAAGATAATGCTCACCAGCTTCTTCATGTAAGTTACAAAAACAAATAAAAAAATAACGCTGTGATTAATTTCACAGCGTTATTTTTTTATCGTTCTTTTATGATACCGTTTCTGTAAGCTTCCAGGAGTTCTCTAAGATCACTTATCTTTTCTGATATTTCCTTTCCTCTATCGGTATCAGCAACATTAACTCTTGATTCCATTTTCTCAACTATATGAACCTCCGGAGTGTGTTCACTCTGACCAGAAACAAACGGCTTGTGTTCGGCAAGACTCAGACTGTGAGAATCATATATCAAAGTATAACCAGCTATTCCTGTTGAGGACTGATATGCCTTTGAGATGCCTCCGTCAATGACAAAGAGTTTGCCGTCTGCTTTAACAGGACTCTCTCCGTCTTTTATTTTAACAGGAACATGACCGTTTATAATATGCCCCTTCTTTTCGTCTATTCCGAAAGTATTAAGGATGGTGCTGCATATATCAGGACTTTCGTAGAGAGTATAGTATGGATTATAATGTTCTTTGTGCAGTTCATCGTCTTCAAGAAAAATACGTTCAAAAAAAGCCATCTTATCTTTTCCGTAAAGAGGTGAAACAGAACCACACCACAAATACCACATAAAATCACGTTCATAACTCTCATTTCGGTTATGTCTTCCAAAATACGCCTTGTCAACCATCAGATCTATTGTGTCAAGCAGCTCTTTTCCGCAGTATTCCTTTCCGGCAATATTTACTGTTGCATAACTTCCGTCATCATTAAACGGAATACATCCATGAAACATAAGATTCTGGTTGCATATCTTATACATTGATCCATGAGAAAATAAAAATTTCATGTGCTTATGAAGTTTTTCGCTATGTCTGAAAGAATTTACAAGTACTTTTATAAGTTCTTCTTCCCCTTCTGACAGTTTAAGCGGATCTGATTTGTCTACTGTCGGAAAATTCATATCTTTTAGTTTGTGAATCTTCCCGTTTTCTTCTACTACACCGTTTTCAAAATCCACCCTGCTGAAAATATTTCTGGAATCCATGTTCCATTCAGGGTGAGCATTTATAAGTTGTCCTTCAAGCTTCAGCTGAATAATAGTGATTGCCTTATGCATCTTTGCAGCAAGTTTTACATCAACAGGATCATATATATTATCATCAAGTATATTTGGATAAAAAAGCTTACAGTCATCATCTTTGTAAACATCAGCAGCAAATACTGCAAGTGCACGAAGATTAAGTCCGTATCCGTCTTCAAGCAAATCAAAACTGTTATATCTCATTGAAATCCGGATTACATTTGCTGCAAGTGCTGCGTTTCCTGAAGCGGCACCCATCCACGATATATCATGATTTCCCCACTGGATGTCTACATCTTCCCGCTTCATGAGCTCGTCCATAATTATATCTGCTCTTGGTCCCCTGTCAAAAATATCACCTATAATATGAAGCTTATCAATTGCTAGCGACTGAATGAGATTACACAGCGACTCGATAAAGCTCTCGGCTATCTGTGTATCTATAATTGTATTTATGATTTCATCATAGTAAAAATCCTTGTTAATATCGTCTGTAACATTCAGAAGTTCATCAAGAATATATACCAGATCCGGCGGTACCCGCTTTCTGATACGCGAACGGGTGTATTTTGCGGAAACTGCTTCACATACAAGTATAAGCCTGTAAATAGTAAGTCTACGCCATTCATCAGTAATCAGATTTTTACTGGTTAATCGTTTTATTTCCTTTTCCGGATAATAGATGAGAGTAGCCAGTTTCTCTCTCTCTGATGATTCAACAGTTTTAGCAAAAACAATATCTATCTTTTTCCTTATCATTCCTGAAGCACTTCTTAGCATGTGAAGAAATGATTCATACTCACCATGAAGATCAGAAAAGAAGTATTCTGTCCCTTTAGGGAGACTTTTTATCGCTGAAAGGTTTACCATTTCACTTGCAACACTGTCAACAGTCGGATAATCTCTTGCAAGCAGACGAAGATATTTATTTTCCATTTTAGTCATCTCTTTTCTCAGTGTATTATTACCTGACCGCTTGTATCGTCTTTAAAAAACTGACGAATTATTGTATTGGTTTCTACATCTGCAAGAAGGACACTGCAAAGTCCGCATCCGCACAAAAGCGTATATCTTTCAACGGCCTGCATAAATGTTTCGTATTGTTCTCTCTTAACCTCAAAGACATCATTTTCCTTATCGGGTTCTTCCACATAACATAATACATATCTCATATTTATATTCCTCCGAGAAAATTTCTTTCAATAAAATTATACTACATAAACCACAATATTACAAGAAAAATAAAATTCAAAAATGTGTAATGGAAATGATGATTACATCTGTAACTTTTTCAGTTTTTATTTCGTTTTATTAGTGTAATAAAAAAATCTATTGACATTAATGTGTTACAGTAGTAAAATTAACTAGTATGTATAAATTAACAATATTAAAGGAGACGTAACATGAAAAAAATAACACGTTCAGCGAAGTCAGTTATTCCTGCTGCACTTCTGTCTGTACCGATTTTATTATCCGGTTTCGGTATTGGCAGCACGTCTGCGGCAGAGAAGAAATCAATCTTCAACCTTAAACTGATTATATTAAACAGCGGGCAGTACGAAAGCTCTTATGATACCAACGAAGATGGTAAAACAAATGTTTTTGATGTCATCAGACTTAAACAGAATCAGTACGGTCTAACAGAAGAAATTACTTCAGCACCGGAAACAACAACGGTTACTACAACTCCTGCTGAAGTTTCAGCAACAACTACTACTGTACCGGTAACTACTACGTCCGTAACAACAGCACCTACTACCATAGTGACTACAACAACTACTGTTCAAACAACAACTACTACCGCCCAGACAACAACTGCAGCTCCTCCTGTCACTACTGTTGTAACTACGAATCCTCCAGCACCGGTTACAACTCCTCAGAGAAAAATCCTTACGAATATGAAGAGTATGCTTCAAAGCCCTGAGCTGCCTTCAGGATGTGAAGCAACAGGCCTTACTATTGCAATTAACTGGTATGGATACAGCGCATGGAAAACCGATATTGCGCTCAACCATATGCCATGGAAAGAATTTTACGATTCGCCCGACGGAAGAGTTATCGGTGCAGACTACAGAACAACTTTTGCAGGAGATCCAAGAAAAACAGGCAGATCATATGGCTGTTACACACCATGCATGGAAACAACAGTAAACAGTTTCTTCAGAAAAGTCGGAAGTCCATACAAGGCAAAAGATATCACCGGAACTGAATTCGAAGATCTTCTAAAGTATGTGGCACGCGGAATACCTGTAACAGTTATATCCACTCCGGAACTAATCACCCCAAGACCTGGTGACTCCTGGTACACTGAAGACGGAAGATATATCACATGGCAGCGCGGACATCACTGTATGGTTATCATGGGGTACGACTGGAGCACTTATACCGTTTACTGTGCTGATCCAATGATGTTAAAGGGAATTGTTTCATATAACATGACTAAATTCAAAACCATCTATAATCTTAAAGGCAAAAATGCTTTGATTATTGATACAGGTTCCGCCGAAACACCTTATAAAACCGCTGCTGTCGGAGACACAGTACAATATGCCGGATTTTTCAATTCTCTCAGCAGCGGAAAAGGTTCAGAATGGTACAGAGACTCTGCAAGATATACTGTAACCCAGATATTAAGTGATACATCACTTCCATGCAGGGTACGTCTTGGCAATGAAGGTTGGGTAAGCTATGATTCACTCATACAGTATCTGCCAAACAATACAAACAGAGGTTCAATTAACAATAATGTATATAATATAAGAAACTATAAAAGCTTTAAAAACATAAATGTTCACTATGGTGTTGATGCAGATGGCACAAACATATATCAGTGGGATTTTGATAACAGTATAGAGCAGCTGTTCAAACTTGTTCCTGAAGGTGACGCCTACAAGATTTATTCTATGTGCAGCTCAACAGGAACAAACAGAGTTTTAACTGCCTCATCAATAGCTGAAGGAGCAAATGTATATCTTTACTCAAGATACAGCAACGCAAATCAGCAATGGATTATCAAAAAAACAAAAGATACCGGCGTCTACTACATAGCGCTCAAATCAAACCCGAACTACGCACTTACAATCGCAAATGACCTCAACGGTGAAAAATACGGAACAAGTAATACTTCACCGGGAAATGTATTTATCAGTAAATATACAGGTGCTAGTTCGCAGCTCTGGTTATTGGATTAATATTAAAAAAATGGACTGTACAAGGCATACAGTCCATTTTTCTGTTATTAAAGAAGTTTTGAAAGGAATTCCTTTAATCTTTCATTTTCCGGATTTTCAAAAACTTTTTTTGGCGGACCATCCTCAGCGACCACACCCTTATCAAAAAAGATCACTCTGCTTGCAACCTCTCGTGCAAAACCCATTTCATGTGTAACGCAAATCATAGTAATACCTGTTGCGGCAAGTTCCTTCATCACTTCAAGAACTTCACCGACCATTTCCGGATCAAGTGCCGAAGTTGGCTCATCAAAAAGAATTACCTCCGGCTCCATCGCAAGAGCGCGGCATATGGCTACACGCTGTTTCTGTCCGCCTGACAGCTGGTTTGGATATGCTGCGGATTTGTCATCAAGCCCTACACGTTTAAGAAGTTCATGAGCTCTCTTATCAGCTTCATCCTTTGAAACCTTTTTAAGTTTTATCGGACCAATTGTAAGGTTTTCCAGTATAGTGAGATGCGGAAACAGATTAAAATGCTGAAAAACCATCATCATCTTCTGGCGCTGCTCATCAATATTGGTTTCCGGAGAAGTAATCTCAACATCATCAATATAAATTTTCCCCTCTTCAGGAGTTTCAAGAAGATTGAGACAGCGAAGAAATGTTGATTTTCCGCATCCTGAAGGACCCAGTATGACTACAACCTCACCTTTGTTGATATCAAGAGTAATTCCGTTGAGAACGTTAAGTTTGTCAAATGATTTTTTCAGATTTTCCACATGAATCAACCGGTTATTTTCCATCATTCTTCAGTCTCCTTTCAAGTTGTCCCACACATTTTTCAAGAATTATTACCATAAAAAGATAAATAAGTGCTACAGCAATAAGCGGCATGAACGCGTCATATGTACGGCTTCTGATTAAGTCCCCTCCGCGTGTGAGATCACGAATTCCGATATAACCTGAAATTGATGTTTCCTTAAGAAGTACGATAAATTCATTACCAAGTGCAGGGAGAACGTTTCTTACTGCCTGAGGAAGAATGAAGTAACGCATAGTCTGAACATAGCTAAATCCCATGCTTCTGCCTGCCTCAAACTGTCCGTTGTCAATCGAAGAAATTCCTGCACGAACAATTTCAGCAAGATACGCTGATGAATTAAGTCCAAATGCAATCGTAGCAACCGCAACAGCGTCAATATTGCTGCTTGCAAATACTACGTAGTAAATAATAAGCAGCTGAATCATTGCCGGTGTGCCTCTTATGATAGTAATATAAAATTTACATATGGAGTTAATAATCTTTCCTTTTCCGTTTTTATCACATGTGAAACGGATTATTGCGATAAGAAATCCGAGGATGACACCAATAATAACGGCAAAGAAACTGATTCGCAGCGTTGTGAAAAGGCCTTTGGTAATATACTGCCATCTGTTATCATCCACAAAATTTGCCTTAAACTTTTCCTTTGAGATAAATCCGCCGCCAGCAGCATTTCCGTTTCTGACAAGAATAACCTGTTTTGCAGTTGTATAGGAATCAGAGAAGTTAATATTTTTAAGCCTGTCCTCTGTAACTGTCATGCCTGCAGCACCAAAGTCCGCCTTACCTGAATGTACAGCAGTAATAATGGAATCGAACTCCATATCCTGAATAACAAGTTCTTTTCCTAAAATATCGGCAATAGCCTGTGCAATATCAGCATCAATGCCAACAATAACACCGTCCTGTACATACTCATAAGGTTCAAAAGCGGCATTGGTTGCCATGATAAGTGTTCCGTTACGGGAAATCCCCTCCGGCGAAACATATGGTGTGTTTCCTGTATCATCACCGATATAATTTGATATAATATCTGCAAGTGTACCGTCTGCTTTTAACTGAGCCAGAGCAGAGTTTATATCATTAAGAAGCTCATCATTATTCTTTGCTATACATATAGCATATTCTTCATTTGTAAACTCCTCATCAAGAATTGAGATATCACTATTCAGGTTTACAAATTTTTTAGCTGGTTCATTATCAATGATAACACAGTCAACTTTTCCCTGTTTAAGTGCCATAACAGCATCTGCACCCTTGTTGTACTGCTTGATAACAGAACCCTGTTCGATGTAATCGCTTGCATATATGTCCCCGACCGTTCCAAGCTGGGTACCTATTACTTTCCCCGGAAGCGAGTCTACCCCGGTTACCTCCGAAGCCGGAACGTTTTTTCCGCAGCTGCATAAAAAAACTGATAATGTAATTACCGAAACTGCCAGAACAAATATTCTCAAGCCAAAGCTTTTTTTCATGTCTGAATTTCTCCTTTATAAAATCAATTTAGTAAAATCATAGACAAGATTATTATAGTATATTTTTCGGTAATATGCAAGCAAAATAATTATTCAACTACGTTAATTACGCCGTTTCTTCTAAGATTTCGCAAAAATACAAGACGAGCCTGATTTATGCATTCGGGTTTAACCATGTAATACAGATAATGTTCCATGAGGTTGAATATATCAAATGTACGACCTTCTATCTTAAAGTTGCAGAACCCCATAGGAACGTACTTTTCCCAGATGTCATCAGGGGAAATATGCGTCGGAAGATCCTGAATTTCGTAAAGTGATCTCAACTCACATTTACATTCCAGTTCAGCTTTATATTCCTTATGCTGACGTGCAAACTTGTCCGGATCATATGGGACATTTGCCGGATTTTTCTTTATGTGCTCTGCTATAGCTATCTGTTCAAGACCAATGACACGATAATGATCAGAACGGTTCCTGCAGCCGGGAACGCAGCATGGATTAACAAGCAGTTCACATTTTTCCTTGTTTTCTATTTTTTCAAGAACATCAAATATGTTGTTAAAATCATAATCAAGTACAACAAGACTGTAGTCCTTCTGAAGTTCCTTAGCAAGACTGTCTTCACCGGTTATTCGCTTGCAGGTTGAACTGGTAATTTTAAATGAAGGGTAGTTTTTTCTTATGTACTCCTCAAGCATATCAGAGGCAACGATACAGCCGTTCATTCCGTTATCTGCATAGTTCATAACCATATTGCAGAAAGCATCATCAAGGTGCTTTTCCTCAAGCATCGGATTGGTGAATGTGAAACGAAGCGGAATTTTTTTATCATTAAAATATTTGATAATGTTTTTCACAAATTTTTTATCGCAGTTTCCGAACATAACACGTCCGCCGTTCCAGACTGACGGGGGAAAAACTCCGTAAAAAGAACCTATCTCAACCCCTTCGCGAAAAAATTCACGACTGTTTTCATACATAGCAAGAAAAACCATGTTGAATTTTGAAAGGCGTGCGAAATCCGGCAGATGAAATTTAATACTCATAGTTTATACTCCTTTAAAGTAATGTTTTTATTAATTTTAACATAAAATCTTAACTAAATCAATAAATAATTTTCCATTCCGCCTTCAATCGCCTTCGCCTCTGGATTTAATTTATATTGGAAAGTGCTTTATCAATTTTTGCTATATCGAAACCAATAATTATTTCGTCGCCAATTACTGTAACTGGGATAGCAGACTGTCCGGAAACAGACTGCATTTCTCTTGCATAAGATTCGTTCCTGGCCACATCAAAAGTCTCGTAAGGAATATTTTTCTTTTCCAGATACGCCTTCAGATCCCGACAGTATCTGCAGTTGTCTGATGAATAAACTTTAACCATAATTAATAATCTCCCTGTATTTCATTTACTGTTTTCTGTGCATTATATGCCGCAATTGTTCCGTCTGAAACTGCTGTTGTCAGTTGTCTGCATTCTTTTGAGCAAACATCACCTGCTGCGTAAACTCCGCTTATATTAGTTTTCATATTTTTATCAGTAATTATATATCCGTATTTGTCCATTTCAATACTGTCTCTGAAGATATCAGTATCAGGTTTATATCCGTTAAAAGAAAATACTGCGTCTGCTGATACCATCGTCTGAGTATTGTTTTTCATGTTATGGATTACAACACCGATTACTTTATTATCTCCAAGTATGTCTGTGATATTCCAGTTATAAAATATCTGTATATTTCTTACCGCCATCATCCTGTCAAGCAAAATTTTTTCACAGTGAAAACTGTCTTTTCTTCGGATCATTATTACTTTCGAAGCAATTTTCGAAAGATAGACAGCAGCAGAAACTGCGCTGTTTCCTCCACCTGTGATTATAACAGTTTTATTTTTGTACATTGCTCCGTCACACATAGCACAATAATGAATTCCTTTTCCCCTGAACAATTCTTCTTTTTCAACATCCAGCCGTACTTCAGAAGAACCTGTTGCAATAATGACACATTTTGCTTTATAAATCATATTTTTCGAGGATACAGTTTTTTCTGTTCCGGAAAAATCCACACTTATTATCTTATCAAACTCACTTATTTCCGCACCGCTTTTCTCAGCCTGCTCACGCATCCTGTCAGCAAGCTCTGCTCCTTTTACTGATTTAAATGCCGGATAATTCTCAATATTGTCTATTGATAATATTTTTCCGCCAGCTGAAGCTGATTCGCACAACAAAGTTTTAAGCCCCGATCTGCCGCAGTAAATAGCCGCTGTAAGTCCGGCTGCACCTGCTCCGATGATCAGAACATCCGCATTTTTTGATTCCATATCATTTACCTCTGAAGTTTTTTTCATTTATACTGCATAAATATTATTTACAGATTTTTCAGAAATAATTATGAATCAGGTAATTTTCGGACCCCTGTATCTGATACTTTTCCATATATAAAACAAAGACTCGCACATACAATATGTGTAAGTCTTTGTTTTTGTGTATGAAATTAAAATGATGGACGAATTATCTTCTTTGAAGTAGTTTTTTCAAACTCTGTATCTCTTATAATCATTTTCACTATTCTCTTTGCCGGTGGGAATGTATCATTTACTTCATCAATCTTTTTCTGTATCTCTGCAGAAATATCATCTGAGATATAATCCGGATTCGGATACACCTCTGCAGTTATCTGGCCTTCTTTTGCGTAAACAATTATTTCCTTCACAGGTGTAAAACATGAAAACTGATTCTCAAGTTCTTCAGGTGAAACGTTTTCTCCGTTTGAAAGAATAATCAGATTTTTCTTTCTTCCCGTTATATACAGATAACCTCTGTCATCTTTGTATCCAAGATCTCCTGTTCTTAACCAGCCGTCAGGTGTAAGAGATTTTTCTGTTTCTTCCGGATTTTTGTAGTATCCCATCATAACGGATTTACTCTTTACCCAGATTTCACCCTCCACTATTTTCACTTCACAGCCATCCACGATAATTCCAACCGAATCAGGAGCCTCGCTCTTTCTCTTCCCAGTACATATTCGCGGTGAACATTCGGTCATGCCATATCCCTGCGTTATCTCCACACCAAATTCAGCATATGATTTTTGTATCTCCGGACTTAGATATGCTCCGCCGGTATATATAATATCAAGATTGTCCCCTAAAACTTCACTAACTGCTGCCTTACGGTCATTCGTCTTTGCATAAACCTGATTTAGTTTGTTAAGCAGTGACATAGCAATCATCGGAACAAAAGTTACGCTGTTCGGCTGAAAAAACTTCATGTTTTTTGGTATTCTCATAAGAGAATCATTAATACAAAGACGTCGTCCGTACCACAAACCACAAAGGATATCACATGTGAAACAGAAAATGTGATGAACAGGAAGAACTGTCATTCTTTTCTCGCCATGAAAACTTTCATCTGGTCCGCCGCATTTGGTATTATCGATAAGATTTCCGTTGCTTAACATTACACCTTTGCTTTTTCCTGTAGTTCCTGATGTAAAAAGAATTGCTGCCAGATCATCTGATTTAGTACTTCGTTTCGGTTTTTTTCCTGCATTTTCAGAAATAATATCATCCAGACATAAAGCTCCTTCACATCTGCCATGGATACTGATAATATATTTTACTGCAGGACAAAGCTGCTTTAACTTTTCAATATCATCCTCATGATTTCTGTCAATGAATAAAATCTGACTGTCAGAACGGTTTATTTCATCCGATATTCGTTCTGCATTATTGAC
Organism: Oscillospiraceae bacterium; assembly: GCA_016296165.1. Taxonomy (GTDB): domain Bacteria; phylum Bacillota; class Clostridia; order Oscillospirales; family Ruminococcaceae; genus HUN007. The sequence goes on from JAEDJV010000069.1 coordinate 10,799, forward strand.
TGTATCAAGTGGAACTGAAACACATCCACAGCACTGAATTCCAAACCAGGCTGTAAGATATTCATAAGAAGTTGAACCTACAAGAGCAGCATGTACTCTTTCATTGAATTCTGATTCTATCCAGACAGCAAGACTGTCGCAGTCCTTACGCAGCTGTCTGTAACTCTTTTCAGCTACTGAACCTTTTTTATTTTCAATTACAAAAGGCTCATCTCCGTACATCTCATCTGCAAAATATAACAGTTCCTTTAATGTAGTTACTTCACTCATTATTTTAATTCCTCTATATACCCGATCATTTCCCCAACTGTCTTCTTTGACGCTGCTTCTTTTTCATCAAATTCTACGTCAAATATTTCCTCCGCTTCCCCAAGCATACTCATAAAATCATACGAATTAAATCCAAGATCTTCTGCGAAACGTGAACTTTCATTTATCTGATCTGCTTCTACTTCTACATAGTCACAAATAAGTTCTGCAAATTTTTCAAACATAACAGTTTTTCTCCCTTCAATCAAGTCATATCAATGATTTCCTGTAATGTTTTTTCAGGATTCTCTATACTGCGGAACAGTACTCTGCCAATAAAATAATATAAAAATTCAATCTCTTTTTCATTGGCAAGTTCTGTCTGATATCCAAAATAGAAATTAAGTCCTCCGTCACTCTGACGGTGCATAGCTGTGATATACATAGGCTGTGCCTGTTTTCCGCTGCTGTACCAGACACTCTTTGTATCTATGCCCTTAAGGTATGGGAGAAGACTCTTCGTTGTAGCAGGCTGATATGTAAATCCTATACTTTCATAAACTCCACCCGGTGCATGTTTATATGTTTCCCTCATCTCAGGGTATAACTTCATTGTAGGATAGTCTGCATGCATAAACATCTGCTGCTGTTCTTCCTTTATTATCCTCATAGAATCCAGAACTGTGGTTTCCATCGGAATTATTGTTCGAAGCGGAAGACAATGCATACGAACACCGCCGCATTTTTTCTGAAGAACAGTGGAACGTCTGCTTACAAAATTCTTAATAGTTACATCCTGTTCATTGTTATTGAATTTTGCCAGAACTGTTCTGATTGCATGCAGAATAACCGCGCTTACCGGTACATCGTATTTTTCTGCAAAATCTATAATTTTCTTTGTGGAATCAACATCAAGACGATAAGTAACTGTATTTCCGTCACCTGTACTGGAGTAGAGAAGTCCCCACTTCTGTTCAGGATTATTATTAATTTTTCTTAATGTCATCAGTCTTCCCTGACCAGTAAAGTCAGTGTACATTGGCTCCGGATCTTTTAATTTGTTATGCCAGTACTCCGTATCTTTCAGGTATCTCTTACTCTCTGCATATTCGAGATCTTTTTTTACCGACTCGATATATGAGGTCATTGGTTTTGGATAAGGTAATCCATGCATAAGATAGCAGTATATATCCATTACATCCTTTGCAAATGAAATAACTGAACCTGAATCCATACAGCAATGATGAACATTAAAATAATATCCGTTATATCCACCCGGAAGCGAAACAATTACAATCCTGGAAAGAGGACCTGAAAAAGTATCAAACGGCTGCGAAGTCCACTTGTTAAGTACTTCATGAACCTTATCTTCCTGCCAGTCCGAAAAATCATAATATTCAAAATACTGATTTTCATATGGCATAACATACTGCCACATCTCACCTGTCTCCGGATCCTTCCAGAGTCTGAGACGCATCGATTCACATCTCTCAACCGCACGATTAAGTGCCTCTCTGAGAGCAGCAATGTTAATATCAAGTCTGAGATACTGTCCGGTACCTATATTCACTATCTCAGCAGAATCGCTTAAGCTAAGAGTATAAATATGTACCATCTGAGCTGAAGTAAGCGGATAGCAGTCTCTCTTTACTCCCCCTATTATTTTTTCCATAATAAATGCCTCCAGTTGATTTTTGTTTTTGACCATCGTTCAAAAATATTTTATCACAAATTTGAACAGTGGTCAAG